>JAPLQS010000076.1 GCA_026399575.1 Nitrosospira sp.
CTTTGCGCGTCGCCCGTCCGTGCTTCTCGAATCCGGTTATCGCCGCCAGTGTTATCTGTTTCATCGTCTTACCCCTTGTGATCAGAATTCTTTATCTGATTCCATGACGAACGAATCGTTCATGACTTATTCGGTGTTTCCATAATCTTATGGGGCGGCCTATTGTGCAGGCAACTGCCCTGACCAAGCAAGTCAGTACTGGCGAAGACCAGTTGATCATTCTGCAGGACATCAATCTGGTAGTGAATGCAGGCGAAGCGGTTGCCGTGGTGGGTGCATCCGGTTCGGGTAAATCCACCTTGCTGGGGCTGCTGGCAGGATTGGATACGCCCTCCAGCGGCAAGGTTCATCTTGACGGCGAGGATATCTTCACTCTGGATGAAGACGGCAGGGCGGCGTTACGCGGACGTTTGCTGGGTTTCGTGTTTCAATCGTTCCAACTGCTGCCAGCGCTGACTGCGCTGGAGAATGTGATGCTGCCATTGGAACTGGCCGGCGTGAACAATGCCCGTACACCCGCGCTGGAGCTGCTTGAGCGAGTCGGGCTGGGGCTGCGCCTGAAACATTATCCCAAGCAGCTCTCTGGCGGGGAACAACAGCGCGTTGCCATTGCGCGTGCTTTTGTCACCCACCCGCAATTACTGCTGGCGGATGAACCCACCGGCAATCTGGATTCGGCCACCGGTGCGCAAATCATAGAACTCATGTTTGAACTGAACCACGAACGCGGCACGACACTGATTCTGGTGACGCATGACGAAGCCATTTCCAGCCGCTGTGCCCGGCGAGTACGGCTGGCTGGAGGGCGGGTCGTTTGAATCTGCTCAAACTCTCTTTCCGTATGCTGCGCCGCGACTGGCGCGCAGGAGAGCTGCGCGTGCTGGTATTTGCGCTGGTGGTGGCAGTGGGCGGAATGACTACGGTGGGATTCTTCGCCGACCGGGTGCAGATGGCGCTTTCCCGCCAAGGCAACCAGTTGCTGGGTGCGGATTTGATCATTGTTTCCGATCGTCCGCTGCTGCCGCATTACGTCGATGAAGCAAAACGGCTGGGGCTGGCTATTTCCTCGGCGCTCAAATTCCCGAGCATGGCGGCAAAGGGAGAGGCCAGTCTGCTGACCGAGATCAAGGCAGTCACCGCCGGTTATCCTCTGCGCGGTGAATTGCGCATCAGCGATGATGTTGGCGGTACTGCACCCATTCCGGCAGAGCGCATCGCCAATGCTATCCCGCCGCCCGGCTCGGTGTGGGTGGACGAGAAACTCATAACCCGGCTCGATCTCAAGCGCGGCGATCTGATTGAAGTGGGTGTGGCGCAGCTGCGGGTGGATGCGCGCATCACGCAGGAGCCGGATCATTCCATCGGTTTCATCAACCTCGGTCCGCGCGTGCTGATCAATGCCGCCGACCTGCCTGCAACCGGTCTGGTGCAGCAAGGCAGTCGCATCGCTTATCGTTTGCTGGTGGCAGGCGATGCGGCGGTGGTGGAAGAGTTTCGGGATTGGGCGCAGGCGCGTCTGACGCTGGGGGAAAGAATTGAAGGTATCCGCGATGCGCGCCCTGAAATAAAAGCAGCGCTGGAGCGGGCAGAAAAATTCCTCAGTCTGGCAGCTCTGGCCAGCGTGGTGCTGGCGGCAGCGGCAATCGCGCTTGCCGTGCGCCGCTTCAGCCAGCGCCATCTCGACGGCTGCGCGGTGATGCGCTGTCTGGGCGCCAGCCAGGCCGGGATACTGCGCCTGTATCTGTATCACTTCATCATGCTGGGAGCGATAGCCAGCACGGCTGGCTGTCTGCTTGGCCTGGTCGCACAGGAGGCTCTGGTTTACTGGCTGTCTGCGCTGGTGGAAGCGGAATTGCCGTGGCCCAGCCTGTTGCCTGCTGCCCACGGTCTGCTGACCGGCATGGTGCTGTTGCTGGGTTTTGCCCTGCCGCCATTGCTCAATTTGCGCCGGGTACCGGCGTTGCGCGTATTGCGCCGGGATATCGGTATGCCCACCACCTATAGTCTGACCGGCTATGCGCTGGGACTGGCGGCCCTGTCAGGATTGTTTTTGTGGAAAGCTGGCGATGCGCGCTTGGGGATTTCCGTCATGGGAGGATTCGTTGCCGCGATAGCGATTTTCGGTTTGCTCGGTTTCCTGCTGGTAAAAGCCATGTCGGGTGTGCGCGGCCAGACAGGGGGGGCATGGCGCTATGGATTGGCCAGCATCCAGCGGCGTGCCACCGCCAGCGTGGTGCAGGCAGTCGCACTGGGGTTGGGGTTGATGGCACTGCTGGCACTGACGCTGATTCGAGACGATCTGATGCAAAACTGGCGCACCAGTTTGCCGCCGGATGCGCCCAACCGTTTTCTGGTGAATATTCAGGAAGATCAATTGCAGCCGTTGGAAGAGTTTTTCAGTCAGCATGACATCGTTCATCCGCCGGTATTTCCGATGGTGCGCGGCCGCCTGACCGCGATCAACGACAAGATGATAGCGGCGGATAGCTATGCCGATACCCGCGCAAAGCGTCTGGTGGAGCGCGAGTTCAACCTGTCGTGGGCAAGCGAGATGTCATCCGACAACCAGATTGTCAAAGGTCAGTGGTGGGAAAGTGGAGATACAGGAAAAGCCGTGCTGTCAATGGAGGAGGGCATTGCGAAAACGGTGGGGATACGCGTTGGCGATACGCTGACTTACGACGTGGCCGGCAGTCCATTCTCCGCTACCGTGACCAGTCTGCGCAAAGTCGATTGGGATACATTCCGCGTCAACTTTTTCGTGGTGACACCGCCAGGTGTGCTGGAAAAATATCCGGCGAGCTACATAACCAGTTTTTACCTGCCGCCGCAGCAGGTTGAGGTAATGAATCAGCTGATCAGAGCTTTCCCCAATTTTCTGGTAATCGATGTGGCAGCCATCATCAACCAGGTGCAGAAGGTGATGGAGCAGGTGAGCAAGGCGATCGAATTTGTTTTTCTGTTCACCTTGCTGGCGGGGTTCGCGGTGCTGTATGCAGCGATCGCCTCTACCCAGGATGAACGTATCCACGAGGCCGCCATATTCCGCACGCTGGGGGCCAAGCGCAGGCAATTGGTACGCGCCTGGGCGGCCGAATTTGCCATAATCGGCGGATTGGCGGGAACATTTGCTGCCGCAGGGGCAAGCGCGCTGGGTTATGTCATCGGCGAATACGCATTGAATCTGTCTTACACTTTCAACCCATGGATATGGCTGACAGGCTTGCTAACAGGGGTGCTGGGCGTGACCATCGCGGGGTTGATGGGAACCCGCTCGGTACTTTCAAAACCACCACTGACGATACTGCGGAAAATTGCTTAGGGGAACAGTTCTGCCGGAACCTGACTGCCGTACGCTGACTGCACATTCTGCCCGAACATGAATTCTCTGTTGCGCCGCATTGCTCATCTGGATATGGACGCTTTCTATGCGTCGGTCGAGTTGCTGCGCTACCCGGAGTTGAGAGGTTTGCCGGTGGTGATCGGCGGAGGGGAAGATCAGCAACCCGCATTTCACCAGGACGGCAGCCGCCGCTTTGCGCGGCTGCGCGAATACGCCGGTCGCGGTGTCGTCACTACCTCCACTTATGAAGCGCGTGCACTCGGTGTTTTTTCCGCCATGGGCGTGATGAAAGCCGCGCAACTGGCGCCGGACGCCATCCTGCTGCCAGCCGATTTCGACGCCTATCGACATTATTCGAGCCTGTTCAAAGCTGCGGTGGCGAGCATTGCGCCCCAGATTGAAGACAGCGGCATTGATGAGATCTATATCGATCTGAGCGAACTACCGGACGATACGCTGCTACTTGGCCAGCGCATCAAACAAGCGGTACGCGCAGCCACCGGGCTGTCCTGTTCCATCGGCATCAGTCCCAACAAGCTGTTATCGAAGATCTGCTCGGACCTGGAAAAACCGGATGGCCTCACCATCCTGAGCATGGCGGATATTCCGCAGCGTATCTGGCCGCTGTCTGTCAGAAAGATCAATGGCATCGGCCCCAAAGCGAGTGAGAAGCTTGCAGCACTCGGCGTCACCACCATTGCCGAACTGGCGCAGGCCGAACCCGCTGTACTGCAGACCCACTTTGGCCGCAGCTATGCCAGCTGGCTGCATGCAGCTGCTCACGGTATCGACGAACGTCCTGTCATTACCAGTTCCGAACCCAAATCCATCAGCCGTGAAACCACTTTCGAGCGGGATCTGCATGTGCGGCGTGACCGTGCCGCCTTGTCCAAGATTTTCACAGCATTGTGTGCCCAGGTGGCACAGGATCTTCAGCACAAGGGTTACCTTGGCCGCACCATCGGCATCAAGTTGCGCTACGAGGATTTTCACACGGTGACGCGCGACTTTACGTTGCCCGCCCCTACTGCCGATGCTGTCGCCATCCGCCGCGCGGCCGAAGAGTGCCTGCGGCGTGTGCCTTTGAACCGGAAACTGCGATTGCTCGGGGTACGAGCCAGTACATTATCTGCCTGCAATGCTTTGCCGGATATCGGCACTTCACTCCAGCGCGAGCTACCGTTGACTATAGATGGCGATTGACTAGGGGTTGCGGTTTTTGCGCAGCCAGCGGAAAAAGAACACGTAAATAAAAGCCGGGATGAAAGGCAGAATCCACGGGAACATCTGTGCGAACCAGGCTGCAAGGAGACTGTTCGGGTAGCGTGCTTCGGCCGCAGCGCAGGCTTCGGCAGTGAGCTGACGGCAGGCGAGGCCGATTTCCAGCGACACCTGAGTGTGGGCGCGCCAGAGCCAGTATGCCAGCGCGGCCACAAAAAAGAGCAGCAGCAGTGTAAAAAGGGTTGCGCGTCCTTCTTGTTTCGATATGGCTTGCATTTATTCCCGTTGCCGCAAGGGGCTGGTTGAAGGTCAAGGAGTTCAGCAGGCTTTAAAATCCGGCAGGTCGATGCGAGACCTTGTCGCTCCTTGGGACAGAACGCTCTCGTTCGAATCATGTACTCGAGGTAAAACGCTGTCAAGCAATGAGTTCTGCGCCGAGTGGTACAGGCGGAAACACTTCTATTAAGCATGGTCGAATGTTACATTGTCGCCAACGTAATCTCCCCGTACTTGTCATGTCAAAAATAAAAAACCTGCCTCGCCTTGGAATCATTACCGTGGTTGTAGCCGTGCTGGCTTCTGCAGGCTGGTTTGCAACCCGTCCCGCACCGATAGAAGTCGAACTTGCCACAATCGAGCATGGCATAGTGGAGGCAACGGTGGTGAATACCCGTGCCGGAACCATCAAGGCATGTCGCCGTGCCAAGCTCGCGCCTGCGGCGGGTGGGCATATCGTCAAGCTGCTGGTGAAGGAGGGCGAGCGGGTGCAGGAAGGGCAAGTGCTGCTGGAATTGTGGAGTAGCGATCTTTCCGCCCAGCGGGAGCTGGTGCGGCGGCAACTCACCATGGCCGAGGAGCGCCGCCGCGAGCTCTGCATTGTTGCGGACAATGCACGCCGCGAATCCGAACGCACCCAGCAGCTCGCCGCGCAAGGTTTTGTCAGTCCGCAGCGGGGCGAGACTGTGGATGCTGAGGCACGTGCCCGCCAGGCCAGTTGTGATGCTGCCGCGTCGGATGTAAAGCGCGCGCAAGCCCAGATCCAGGTGACTCAAGCCGGACTGGAGCGAACGGTGCTGGCTGCGCCGTTTGCCGGTATTGTGGCGCGTATCACCGGTGAGCTGGGCGAATATGCCACGCCTTCGCCGCCGGGAATTCCCACGCCGCCTGCGGTAGATCTGATCGACGACACCTGTCTGTACGTGAGCGCGCCGATGGATGAGGTCGATGCGCCCAAATTAAAAGCCGGGCAACTTGCGCGCGTCACACTCGACGCTCTCCCTGGTCAGGCTTTTGCCGGAAGAATACGACGCATTGCGCCTTATGTCACCGAGGTGGAGAAACAGGCGCGCACAGTGGATGTCGAAGTGGATTTTGAAGAGCCACCGCAGCTTCCTTTACTGGTGGGATATAGTGCTGACGTCGAGGCTGTCATCGAGCGACGTGACAATGTGCTGCGCATACCGACCCAGGCGATCCGGCAAGGCGGCAAAGTGCTGGTGCTGGGTGCGGACAATAAGCTGCAGGAACGCAGTCTGCAAACCGGCCTTGCCAACTGGGCGTTTACCGAAGTTATCAGTGGTCTGAGTGCGAATGAACGGGTGTTGCTATCGTCGGATCATGATGGGGTAGCAGTCGGCGTGCAGGTCAAACAAAAACCCCTCAAACCGTGATTCACCTTTCCGCCATCACGCGCGTATTTCACATGGGTGATCAGGAGGTGCGCGCGCTGAGCGGGATTAATCTGGAAATTGCATCGGGCGAATACGTCTCCCTCATGGGGCCGTCGGGTTCCGGCAAGACTACCTTGCTGAATGTCCTTGGATTGCTCGACCGGCCCAACAGCGGGCGCTACGAACTGGATGGGAAGGATGTCACCGATCTATCTGAGGTCGAGCAGGCGCGTGTGCGCAGGGAAAAAATCGGCTTTGTATTCCAGTCGTTTCATTTGGTGCCGCGTTTGACCGCGGCAGAGAATATCGAGCTGCCGCTGATGCTTGCAGGTACTGCCCTGGCCGAGCGGAAAGCGCGCGTGGATGAAACGCTGCTGAGTTTTGATCTGCTCGACCGCGCTCGGCACCGTCCGGCGGAATTGTCCGGCGGGCAGCGTCAGCGTGTAGCCATTGCACGTGCCACCATCCTGCGACCGACGATTCTGCTGGCAGATGAGCCCACCGGTAATCTTGACCACCGCATTGGTGCCGAAGTCATGGCACTGCTGGAAGGGCTGCACCATGCAGGAGCCACGCTCATACTCGTCACCCATGACCGTGAACTGGGCGCACGAGCACATCGACGTATCGCCATGCGTGACGGCGAAATTGTGGCAGATGAACGATGAAGCTGCGCGATACGCTGCAGCTCTCGTTCAATACCGTGACGAGTTACCGCACCCGCTCTCTGCTCATCATCCTGGCGATGGCGCTGGGCGTGGCGGCAGTGGTGGTGCTGACCGCACTGGGTGATGGTGCGCGCCGTTATGTAGTTGGGAAATTCTCATCGATCGGTACCAATCTGATTATCGTCTTGCCGGGGCGTGCTGAAACTGCGGGCGGATTTCCGGGTGCGGTGCTCGCGCAAACCCCGCGTGACCTGACGCTGGAAGATGCCAGATTTGTTGGCCAACTGTCGCAAGTCAAGCGCTATGCGCCGCTGAATGTCGGGGTTGTCGAGCTTGCCGCCGCTGGTCGTCTGCGCGAAGTCACCGTGCTCGGCAGCACGGCGGATCTGCTGCCAATTCGGCATATGAATCTTGCGCAGGGCAGCTTTCTTGCACAGGGCGCAGAGTACAGTGCGCAAATCGTTCTCGGTGCGAAGATCGCGCAGGAATTTTTCCCCCACGGCAACGTCATCGGCCAGCGAGTGAGGCTCGGCGATCGGCGTTTTCTGGTGTCGGGCGTGCTCGCCATCCAGGGCGAATCGATGGGCTTCAATTCCGATGAACTCGTCATCATTCCGATTGATCACGCACAGGCGCTGTTCAACACCGCATCGCTGTTCCGTATTCTGGTTGAGGCCAGAAGTCGCGGCGACATCGAATCTGCCAAGGAAGCGATACGCGATACGCTGAAGCGGCGTCACGATGGCGAGGATGACGTCACCGTCATTACGCAAGATGCAGTACTTGCCACTTTTGACCGCATTCTGCGGGCGCTGACGCTCGGCGTGGCGGGCATTGCCGCCATCAGTCTGGCCGTAGCCGGCATTCTGGTGATGAATGTGATGCTGGTGGCGGTGAGTCAGCGCACCTCGGAAATCGGCCTGCTGAAAGCCATCGGTGCGCCCTCCGCCGATATCCGGCTGCTGTTCTTTGCCGAAGCGCTGTGGCTGTCGCTGGCGGGTGCTGCCCTCGGCTTTGTACTGGGTCAATTCGGCAGTCTGCTGATCCGTCTTGCCTATCCGCAACTCCCTGCATGGCCACCCATGTGGGCCAGCCTTGCGGGGGTCACCATTGCATTCGTGACCGGTATTCTCGCCAGTCTCCTGCCGGCCGCACGTGCGGCCCAGCTCGATCCGGTAAAGGCGCTGGCAGGAAGATGAACACTGTCGATACATTGCATTTCGCTTTGCGCTCACTTACCGCCCACCGCTCGCGCACTCTTTTATCCGCATCGGGAATCGCGATAGGGATTGCGGCGGTGATCCTGCTGACTTCAATCGGCGAAGGCATCCAGCGCTTCGTACTGGCTGAATTCACCCAGTTCGGCACCAACATCCTCAGCATCAATCCCGGAAAGACCAGTACCCATGGGGCATCGGTGGGTGCAATCAGCAGCGCACGGCCACTCACCATCGAGGATGCAGTGGCGCTGAAGTCTTCCCGCTATGCCCAATATACCAATGCCGGTTTGATGGGTAACGCGGAAGTCCGGGTCGCCAGCCTCAGTCGGCGTGTCAGCGTTCTGGGAGAGGGTCCCGATTTTGCGCGCGCGTTCAACATGAAGGTGGCAATCGGCCAGTTCCTGCCTGCGGATGATCCGCGCAATCCGCGAGCCTATGCCGTGCTGGGCTCCAAAGCGCGCACCGAGTTGTTCGGCAACACCAATCCGCTGGGTGCCAACGTGCAAGTGGGCACATCGCGCTTTCGCGTCATCGGCGTGATGGAGTCCAAGGGACAGGTGCTGGGATTCGATCTCGACGATACTGTCTACATTCCCACTGCGCGCGCACTGGAAATTTTCAATCGTACCGGCGTGATGGAGATTCAGATTGCCTATTTGCCGGGAGCGCCATTGCAGGCTGTCATCGACGACGCCCGCCGTATCCTCGTCGCCAGACATGGGCGCGAGGATTTCACGCTCAGGCCGCAACAGCAAATGCTGGATACCCTGGGTACCGTGCTGGATGTGCTGACTTTCGCTGTTGCCGCTCTGGGTGGAGTCTCGCTATTGGTAGGAGCGGTGGGCATGGTCACGTTGATGCACATCGCTGTTGCCGAACGCGTTACCGAGATTGGCTTGCTCACTGCTCTGGGTGCGACGCGCGCACGCATCCGCATCCTGTTTTTGATGGAGTCCACCGTACTGTCTACTTTAGGCGGATTGGTTGGACTGATTGTCGGCACCGGGCTCGCCTGGCTGCTGAAAACCCTGGTAAGTGGCCTGCCGGTGAGCACGCCATGGGACTACGTGCTGGGTGCGTTGGGGGTGTCGGTGCTGATTGGTCTTGCTGCCGGGGTTGTTCCGGCCATGCGTGCGGCGCGGCTGGATCCAGTCGAGGCGCTGCGAAATGAATAGAAAGGAGCGGTATTCTGGGTGACAGGCCATGTGGCCGTATCGCAAACCTGAGTGGCCGCTCCCTGCAGTTACTGCATTACAGTCTATTGAGGAATGACGAAATGTTGGACCAAGTCCACTCCTCAATATCGCGGTCACCCACTTCGGGCAGTCTGCCCGGCAGTTTTTCGGAATCCCCCTGCAGCAGCAGTACCGGCAGTCTGGCATCGTAGGCGCAGCGCAGTTCCCACTGCTGGCCATCCGCCCTGAGGAGGTGATGCGTAATCAGTGCTATCGCACCATCACAAGCGGCAACTTTATTCCGGCAGTCTTCTTTCCAGGAAGGTTCCCATGATTGCTTGATGGGCATATCGACAAACGAGAAAGTCGTTTGTTCCTTGTTCAATTGCTCGAGCAGTTGATCGCGGTACTTGGTATCCTTGAGCGCAAAACTGATAAAGACGGTGTTCGTTTTAGCCATTTGTTTTTCTCCTTGGAGTGGGTGATTGTCGGCAGCAACAAATTACAAACCTGGAACCGCATTCATTACATCAAGTCCCGGAGCCACGGTGGGCGGTCACTTGAATTTCGATTCGCATGCGCGGGTCGGATAAGCCGGCCGCGAGCATCATTGCCGCAGGCCTGACTTCGCCAAGATACTTGCGCATAACTGGCCAGCACTTGGGGAAATCCGCAGCGTCCGGCAACACGTAAGTTACCCGGACGGTGTCCCGCAAGCTTGCCCCGGCTTCGCTCAATGCCATCTCAATGTTCCTGAAGCATTGCTCGGTTTGCTCCAGCAGATCGTCAGAGATGGTCATTTTGCTGTAGTCGAACCCGGTCGTGCCGGAGACGAAAATCCAGTCACCTTCTACGACAGCCCGTGAATAGCCAATTTCTTGTTCAAACGTGGAACCTGAACTTATTAACCGGCGCGACATGAAATGCTCCCTGAATTAAGTGTCATTTAATGATAGCTAATTATCCCGCCGCTGCTGCCAAAGTAAAAGAGGGCAACAGATAAATTTTTGCATTCATCAATGCGAGAAGCATTGCTTGTTGTCGGGTGCGACCGTACAGGCATAGCGCAGTTCCTCGATCCCGCCCACACGGTTAAGTATATATTCGGCTCGCAGTGTTTTGAACTGGGATTCGGTGAAGGTGATTTTTTCGGGTACATTGCGTGCCGCGTTCCAGAATCGCACCCTGCAGAATTCAGGCTCGGATCGGCAGAGGCTGCGGAGCGCGGAGCCATAAACAGCTTTGTCGGAATCACGTTTTGCATCGATCAGCACCATATGGATGTATCTGCCAGTAGTTCCAAGCTGTACCGAGCGGACCAGGCGCCAGCCATCCCCGCTTATTAATGGCTGCGAGGGTTGCTGTGATTGTGGTTTTGGTTGTGGTTTTGGCTGCTGCGACCATGCAGCAGCCGGCCAGGCCAGGACGAACGCAATAAATGCAACACCTACGGATCTCATGCTCACAGACACTCCTCAGTTGAATTCTCATACCGGTTTACGGGCCAACTGAAACGCCGGCCAAAACCGATGTTATCCATCAAATAAAATCTACCGTATGTCGGGGGGTGACATTCACAATAGAACCATAAACCCGTATTGATACGGGTTTGGTATTATTCGACTACAAATGTCAGCACATATTTTTTGCTTCGACGCCCCCCCTCTTTCGAGAGAGGCAACTGCCGATTATACCCAATAGATGCAGAGGTTCGCATCTGAGATAGTGGTTCAGTCTGAAAAGGGGAGCAAGAAACCCGCCGCAGCAAGTCAGGGCGGGGTTGTCGTCGGCTTGAGGGTGTCAGCCCCAGGGCGGCAATAGACCGGCATCTGCCCACAGTCCGCGCAGGTGTTTGAACCTGTAGCGTGATGTAATTGAAAGAATGTTGCCGTACCAGGAGCAATTTCTTGCGGGAGCAGCATCACTAACCGGCTGCTGCGTGCCAATAATGATCATCCGTATCTTGCCGCATCTAAAAACAAAGATCCCTCCGAAGCAGGTCATGGTGTGGGGCTTGTCGACAGGACAGGGTAGGGTAGGGTGGGGGGAAGGGACTCTGATCACGTTCTTTTCCCCAAATTGTGATCCCATAAAATCGCTGACGTATAAACCATTTTGGCGCAAGTTTTACTTCGCGTACTGGATAGAGGACAAGTTCTGGGGGAATCTTGATCGATTGGCGCTTTCCTGGGGCTTGCTTCCAAGCGGATTCTTTCCGTCCCACTCCTTCCCTCCTGTATTCCTACAGAATAATAGGCGAATTCCTACATTGGTACGTTGGCTTACCCATCACAATTCCTTGGCCCTAAAGTAGGAGCAGTGCGATTTTACCGGTGGTGATGCAAAGCGGAATTGGCCGAAGGTTGAAGTGCAGGTGAAGCAACTATCAAAAAAGACTCATGCCATGGCAACAATGACATCAACTCTTAATAATGGAAAAGCCAAATTCTTTACGCTGTTACACGAGCGCATGGAAGAAAAGGGAGACTTTCCTGCCTTGTCAAAATCGGTGCGAGATTTTTGCAAAACGACACAGGACGAGAATTTTAATGTCGCGGATATCACCGGCATCATATTAAGCGATTTTGCCTTGACGCAAAAAGTAATCCGGCTGGCCAACTCCGTCACGTATTCATCAATCGGCGAGGAAATAACGACCATCAGCAAGGCGGCTATGGTCATCGGATTTGAGGCTCTCACGTATTTGGTACTTAGCGTGCGGTTGATGGATACGCTTTCCATCAGCGCGTCTGACTCTGCCGTGACTCGCGCGGAAATGACACAGGCGCTGCTGGCTGGCGATATTGCCAGAAAGATTGCGGCGAAGACCCGCTTAAAAAATGCCGAAGAAGCGGTTGTTTGCACGCTTATGCATCATCTGGGCCGCTTGCTTTTGGTGTTCTATTTTCCCGAGGAATGGTCCAGGATAGAGAAAGTTTCTGCAGATAGATCCCTGTCGCAGAATGATACCGCACTGAAAATAATTGGTGTGACGCTGGATGAAATTTCACAAGAAGTCGCCAAAATCTGGTGCCTGCCACAGAAGATTGCCAGCAGCATGATGAGCCCATCTTCAGTTGTTGAGACCAATCTTCCCGGCTCTCCGGGTTGGCTCAGAATGATGGCCAACTTTGCCGGGGAGGCGGCAGCAACGGTAACCAAAAATGGTGCTGACGACGGATTGCAGGAAATCACATCCCTTTACAGCAGTGCTTTGTTAATTCCGGTTGCAACCATGACGGAATCGGTCAATCTCGCCATCAATGATGCAAGGGAGTCAATCATTCTAAAGGCCGTCAGCGCATCGCATGGCAAGCCGGCCGATTCCATCAAACAACTGACTGCAGGCGTGCAGGAGACCACCGCTGCACTGGCTAAAGGTGAGAATTTCGGCAGCATGCTAAACCTGGTGCTTGAAACCTTGTATGGCAGTATGGGTTTCAACCGCGTGGCTGCCTTTCTGCGTGATGGCAAGGCCTTCAAGGGTAGGGTTGGTTTTGGTAATGCGATGCCTGAGGTGCTGACAAATCTTTCTTTCCCCGTGATCTACACAGCGGATGTATTCCACTTGGCACTGCACAACAATGAAGATGTGTTCATCGGAGACGGTACTGGGCCGACGGTGGTAAGCATGCCGTCTTGGCTTACCGAAACCCTACCGGATGTCCGAGCTTTCATTCTGCTGCCGATGAGTCTGAATGGGCGACCTATCGGCCTACTGTATGGTGACTTTAGGAAAGGCACCAAAGAGATGGTCGAAGAAGAAGAGATGGTGCTAATGCGCTCGCTCAGGGATGGTTTGATGCAGTCTTTGAGTTCGAAATAAATCCTAAGCCAACAAGCAGTTGCCCTGGTTGTGCGGTCGTTAACCAAAACATTGAATGTCCGTTACGGGAAAGCTCAACTGTCTAAAACGTATCGGTTTGCGACTGTCGCCAAAGCCAGAAGCGTGTCGTCAGCAGTCAATGAGAACGGAGTGAACCCACTTATCATATTTGTCCGAACCGGCAAGCCCCTCAAATACTCAAGACCTGAGCAGCATCTTCTCATCCCGGCGACCATTCTCCACCCAGGACTGTGCCTTCCCCGTTGTTCATAACCCAAGGTTTGCGCATGCAGCAATGGGCCGCTCAGTCCGATCCCACTTCCGTTTCTGTCATCAATTCACTCACCAGGATTTATTAAATCCGGGACGGGAGTAGAATTTGACCAGTTTGAACCACGCCGGAAATTTTATTTCCGGCAGCAATAGGTGTTTTAACTAGCAATTTGGCAACTGGCAACCGGGGAAATGTCCCCAATTTGGAGGTAAACATGGAAGAGCTGGATCAAACTTTGACTACACTAAAACTCGGCGGGATAATTATTCTGCCATTGTCGTTGCTGGCGATCATCGCTCTGGCGATCATGCTTGAAAAAGCATTTCTCTATTGGCGTTTTGCCCGGCTTTCACATGACTTGCTGAACCTGGTTGAAAACTATGGTTTCAAATGGGCAGACCTGGAGAAAATTCTTTCAGGGCTGGATGAGCGCCACTATTACAAGCGCTTCTTTGAGGTGCTGATTTCCAACCGACATCAGCCCTCATGGTGGACTGAATCGCGTGCGGCGGATGAAGCCCAAGTGATCGAATCGAATCTTGCCCGCAGGTTGTGGGCGCTGGAAACTATCGTCACGGCTGCACCTTTGCTCGGCCTGGTCGGAACGGTTATCGGCATGATGCGCGCTTTCCAGATCATCGGCAGCGAAGGCATCGTCAACCCTACGGCGGTGACAGGCGGAGTGGCCGAAGCGCTCATTGCAACGGTGGTCGGTTTGCTGATCGCATTGGTGGCATTGTTCGGGTTCAACTACTTCTCTCGTCTGCAATCGCAAACGATGGATGAGATGGAGCGTCTGGGTACGCGGCTGATCGATCATATCCGTCTGGATCAACAGGATGGCGCCCATGAAGCTGCGTAAATCCAGAGCGGTCCGCAAGGGCCGCATTGAAATCATTCCGATGATCGATGTGATGTTTTTCCTGCTGGCGACATTCATGCTGGCTTCATTGTCGATGCAGAATCTTGATTCCCTGCAGGTGAACCTGCCCCAAGGGGAAGCCGAGAAGCTCAGTGCAGACGCGCCGGTGACGCTGACGCTGACCAGCGACAGCAAGATCTTTATCAATCGGACGTCCGTTACCCTGGAGACTCTGGCCGCTACGCTCAAACCGTTAATGCGCGATTCACAGCAGAAGTTGGTGGTGTCGGCAGATCACGAAGCCCCGCAGGGCATCGTAGTGCAGGCAATGTTGCAAGCCCGGACCGCCGGCGCCCAGCATTTTTTGATTGCGGTGAAACATAAATAATTCGCTGAACATGGCAAGCTCCAGATCAATGGAGATTCGATTCTGGTGGCCGATGCCGCTGGCGGCGGCCATCTGGCTGCTTATCATCTGGGGGTTCGGATTGTTTCTGACATCTCCCAAGATTGAGATTGTCACGCCGCCTTCAATCGAAGCACGTTTCGTGGAATTATCGGATTCAAGGCTGGAACAGGAGTCGGTGCCATCGCCCCGACAAATCCCTCGAGCTCAGGCCAAGGTTCAACCCAAGGCTATCGAAAAACCTCCATCAGATTCTCCCTCAGATCCCAATCTGGAGGCTCCTACCGATATGATGGCCTACATCAACCAGGCCAGAGCACGCCGCCGTGCAGCAGGGACTTTTGATGAACGTGAAAATGCTGAAACGTTTGCTCCCGGACGTCAGCCATCGGAAGAAGAGATCAGAATGGCCAATATCAAGCGCAACCTTCAGGCTCCGGGCACGAACGGTATATTCAGAATTGTCAGAATGGGAACCCGGACTGCCGAGTTTACGTTTCGTGGCTGGACCACGGATCCCGGTAATTCCCGGCTCGAACTAATCGAAGTCGAGGCCGGGCCAGATGGTGATGTGGAGCGTGCAATCGTTCGCAGGATGATACAGTTGATACGCCAGTATCACGAGGGTAATTTCAATTGGGAATCGCCTCGCCTCGGCCGCGTGGTTGTCCTGTCCGCACGCATGGAAGAAAACGCGGGACTGGAAGATTTTATGATGCGGGAATTTTTTGGTGAAAGCGTCAGACCTTACATGCGCTAGGTAAACAGGTTTGGAGCCTGTCGAGCGTCAATGTTTCCGCAGTCTATTTTCGATCTCCGCCGCCGGCAGCGGCCGACTGAAATAATATCCCTGATAGCAGGTACATCCGTGCAGGGTTAGAAAATCAAGCTGTTCCTTGGTTTCCACGCCCTCGGCCAGCACTTTCATCTTCAGGCTGCGCGCCATGGCAATGATGGCGCCGATGATGGCGGCATCATCGGGATCGGTAGCAATGTCGCGTACGAACGAGCGGTCGATCTTCAGCGTATTGATCGGATAGCGCTTCAGATAACTCAAGCTGGAGTAGCCGGTGCCGAAATCGTCAATCGAAATCTCCAGTCCCAGTGCGCTGAGTTGATTCAAGGTCTTGATCGCGTCCTCGACATTTTCCACCAGTTCGCTCTCGGTGATCTCCAGCGTCAGGCAGCTTCCCTCTACCCCGGTCTCGGCCAGAATGCGCGTAATGTCCGCTACTAGCGTCTTCTGCCGGAATTGCCGGGTGGAGAGATTGACCGCCAGTTTCGGCACGGCATAGCCCTGGCTTTGCCACGCTATTATCTGCAGACACGCTTGCCGTATTACCCATTCCCCGATCGGCACGATCATGCCGCTCTCTTCCGCCAGCGCAATGAATCTGTCCGGCAGGATCAGTCCTTGGCTGGGATGCTGCCAGCGCAGCAGCACTTCCATGCTGCTCAGTCTGCCGCCGGGCATGTCGATCACCGGTTGAAAATGCAGCAGCAGCTCGTTGCGTTCCAGGGAGTGGCGCAGGTCGACGCCTAACGAGCGCCGCTCCGTTGCCTGCTGGTTCATTTCCTGCGAAAAGAACTGGTAGTTGTTGCGCCCGTTCTCCTTGGCATGGTACATGGCAATATCGCTGTTCTTCAGCAACATCCCTACATCCTTTCCGTTATCCGGGAACAAGGCGATGCCGATGCTGCCGCCGACATGCAGCTCCTGGTCGTCGATCTGGAAAGGCTGGATCAATACGTCCAGTATCTTCTGCGCCACCGCCTGCGCATCCTGGGCGTCAGTGATATTCGGTAACAGCACGATGAATTCGTC
>JAPLQS010000036.1 GCA_026399575.1 Nitrosospira sp.
GGCGGAAGACCTGCTGCGCATCAAAAGCGGCGCCAAGGCAAGCAAAGCTGCCGGGCGCATTGCGGCGGAAGGCATGGTAGGAGCGTATATCGCAGCCGATGGCAGGAGTGGGGCGCTGGTGGAAGTAAACTGCGAAACCGATTTTGTTGCCAGGAACGAGGACTTCATCAATTTTGCCCGCAATCTGGCGCAATTGGTGACGACGCAGAATCTGACCGATACCGATGCACTGGCAGCGGCCACCTTGGCAAATGGCGAGAATGTAGAAGAATTCCGCAAGGCACTGGTAATGAAACTGGGTGAGAACATCAGCGTGCGCCGTTGCGTACGCTATGCGACGCAGGGGCGGCTGGCTTCTTATCTGCATGGCAGCCGAATCGGCGTGCTGATTGATTACACCGGTGGCGACGAGACACTGGGAAAAGACCTGGCGATGCATATTGCCGCCAGCAAACCGCTCTGCGTTTCCAAGGAACAGGTAGCGCCCGAACTGCTGGCACGTGAGCGCCTGATTTACACCGCGCAGGCAGCGGAAAGTGGCAAGCCCGCCGACATCGTGGCAAAGATGGTGGATGGACGTGTCGCCAAATACCTCGCTGAAGTCACGCTGCTCGGCCAACCTTTCGTCAAAGACCCGGAGCAGACGGTGGAAAAACTGCTCGCAGCCAGATCTGCCAAGGTCAACGGCTTCACCATGTTTGTCGTGGGCGAAGGGATGGAAAAGAAATCCTGCGATTTCGCTGCCGAAGTAATGGCTCAGGTCAACCAGGCAAAATAACACCATACACTGCAACCGGACTAACCGTACCCATGACGACTACCGCCTATAAACGCATCCTGCTGAAACTCTCGGGTGAAGCTCTGATGGGCGACGACAGCTACGGCATCAATCGCACCGTGATAGAACGTATTGTTGCCGAAATCGCCGAAGTAACCCGGCTCGGCGTCGAAGTGGCAGTGGTAATCGGTGGCGGTAACATTTTCCGCGGCATGACTTCAGCTGAAGGCGGTATGGACCGTGCCACCGCTGACTACATGGGGATGCTGGCCACTGTCATGAATGCGCTGGCGCTGCAGGATGCGATGCGCTGCGGCGGGTTGGTGAGCCGGGTACAGTCGGCACTGCGTATCGACCAAGTGGTGGAGCCCTATATTCGCGGCAAGGCAATGCGCTATCTGGAGGAAGGCAAGATCGTCATTTTTGCCGCCGGCACCGGCAATCCCTTCTTCACTACCGACACGGCCGCTGCATTGCGCGGCATGGAAATGAACGTGGACATCGTGCTCAAGGCCACCAAGGTGGATGGCGTCTATACCAGCGATCCAAAAATCAACCACGATGCCGTCCGCTACCAGAAACTGACGTTTGATGAGGCCATCGCCAAGAACCTGAAGGTGATGGATGCCACGGCATTGACCCTGTGCCGCGACCAGAAGTTGCCGCTTAATGTATTCAGCATCTTCAAGGCCGGGGCATTGAAGCGAGTGGTGATGGGTGAGGATGAAGGAACGCTGGTACGAATCTGAGTAACTGCGAGCCGCAGGACAGTACAGGTTTTTATTTCCAATCTTTCCGCACGAGATAAATATCATGATCGCCGATATCAAGAAAACCGCTGAACAAAAAATGCAGAAAACCCTGGAGGCGCTGAAAGCTGATCTGGGCAAAGTACGAACGGGACGGGCTCATACCGGCCTGCTCGATCACATCAGCGTGGATTATTACGGCACCCCCATGCCGATCAACCAGGTGGCGAATATCAATCTGATAGATGCCCGCACCATCGGAGTCGCGCCCTGGGAAAAGAAAATGCTGGGCGTGGTTGAGAAAGCAATCCGTGATTCTGACCTGGGACTGAATCCCATGACTGTCGGCGAGGTGATACGGGTGCCCATGCCAGCGCTGACTGAGGAGCGGCGCCGCGACCTTACCAAGGTAGTGAAGCACGAAGCAGAAACCGCGCGCGTAGCAATGCGCAATATCCGGCGCGATGCCAATGCGCATTTGAAGGAACTGCTCAAGGAAAAAAAGGTTGCCGAGGATGACGAACGCCGCGGACAGGATGAGATACAGAAACTCACCGACCGCCATATCACTGAAATCGACAAGATGCTGCAAATCAAAGAAGCCGAATTAATGGCGGTCTGATCCAACTCGGAACTGCACTCCCCATGTCCTCTGTTATCAGCTCAACCCGCGAAATACCCGCAACCGGAACAATCCCCCGGCATGTCGCCATCATCATGGACGGCAACGGCCGCTGGGCGAAGAACCGTTTTCTGCCACGAGTGGCGGGACACAAGCGGGCGATGGAAACAGTGCGCGGCGTGGTCAAAGCCTGCGGCGAGCGCGGCATTAATTACCTCACGTTATTCGCTTTCAGCAGCGAAAATTGGCGCCGGCCGAAGGAAGAAATCTCTGTCCTGATGCAGCTTTTCATCGTCGCGCTGGAACAGGAAGTGGTCAAGCTGCATGAGAATGGCATCCGCTTCAAGGTGGTCGGCGATTTATCGAAGTTCGAGCCGAAAATAGTCGAATTCATCCGCAACGGCGAGAAGCTGACCGCTGCCAACACCAGGCTTACGCTTACTATTGCAGCCAATTATGGCGGGCGTTGGGACATCATGCAGGCGACCCGTAGCATGCTGGCGCAACACCCCGAATTAGCCGGCAGTTTCGAGGAAGAGGATTTGATGCCGCATTTCGCCATGAGCTACGCGCCGGAGCCGGATCTGTTCATCCGCACTGGCGGCGAGCAGCGCATCAGCAATTTTCTGTTGTGGCAACTCGCCTATACCGAGCTTTATTTCACCGATACCCTGTGGCCGGATTTCGATGCTCAGGCGCTGGATCTTGCCATCCAGTCATATCAGCAACGCGAACGCCGTTTTGGCCGCACCAGCGAGCAGCTCAAAACATCACCATCCGCAGAAGGAACGAGAAGAGTTGTGGCCGATCAATCGGCATAACCCTCGCACATTCCCAACCGGTGAAGTTTTTTGTTGGGACCCTCATTCATGCTTAAAACCCGCATCCTAACCGCCATCATCGCGTTGCTCCTGTTTCTGGCAGCGCTGTTTTATTTGTCGGCGATTTTCTGGATGACATTGCTGCTTGCCCTGGTGGTGATGGGTGCAGTGGAATGGAGCAAGCTGGCAAAGTTCTCCGTTGCCCACTCGACCATTTACCTGACATCCACTGCCTTGCTCGGCGGAGAATTGCTGTATGTATTGAGCCGGGCGGTTCTGATCGACCCTTACACTACTTCATTCCTGTGGCTCTACGCTGCATCACTGGCATTCTGGATGCTGGTTGCGCCAGCTCTGCTGAAATCAAACCATCCGATCAGGAGTCCGATTCTGCTGGCGCTGATAGGCTGGTTGCTGCTGTTGCCGACAGGTCTTGCCCTGTATCAGTTGCGCACCATCAGTCCACTGCTGCTGCTGGGTTTCATGGCAGCCATCTGGATTTCCGATACCGCCGCGTATTTCGCCGGACGCGCATTCGGCAAGCATAAGCTCGCACCCAACATCAGCCCCGGCAAGACCTGGGAAGGCGTGGCCGGCGCGCTGGCAGCGGTTTCCGTCTATGCGCTGATATGGAGCCAGATGGCCGGAGCAGAAACCCAAGCCATGCTGCTACTGCCGTTGTTGCTGATACTGGCCGCGCTGGGCGTCATCGGCGATCTGTTCGAATCCTTGATGAAACGCCATGCTGGCGTCAAGGATAGCGGCAATATTTTGCCCGGCCACGGTGGTATACTTGACCGCATCGATGCACTCACTTCAACCCTGCCTGCCGCTGTTCTGGCGCTGCTGATTTTTACTGTCTAAATTATGACTACCGTCCGTCATCTCACCATACTCGGCTCTACCGGCAGCATTGGTATCAGTACACTGGATGTGGTTGCACGCCATCCTGACCGATTCCAGATCGTTGCGCTCACCGCCAATAACAGTACCGAAAAAATGCTGGAACAGTGCCGCCGCTTCCAGCCGCGCTATGCGGTCATGCTGAATGCAGCCAGTGGCGAAAAATTACAGACGGAAATGCGCACGGCAGGACTTGCCACTGAAGTGCTGTGGGGCGTCGAATCACTGGAGAAAGTGGCAGCGCTGCCCGAGGTGGATGTTGTAATGGCTGCCATTGTCGGCGCCGCCGGTATCCGCCCCACCTTCGCCGCTGCCCGCGCAGGCAAGCAGGTGCTGCTCGCCAACAAGGAAACCCTGGTGATGGCAGGGCGTATTTTCATGGACGTGGTCAAACAGCATCATGCCACGCTGCTACCGATAGACAGCGAACATAACGCCATCTTCCAGTCACTGCCGCAGCATTTCGCCGGAGATCTGGCCGCAGTCGGAGTGCGCCGCATTCTGCTGACCGCATCCGGCGGACCGTTCCGCCAGGCATCGCTGGCATCACTGCAACAAGTGACGCCAGAACAAGCGTGTGCTCATCCTAACTGGGTGATGGGACAAAAGATTTCAGTGGACTCCGCCACCATGATGAACAAGGGGCTGGAAGTGATCGAAGCGCACTGGCTGTTTGATGCCGCCCCCGAGCAAATCCAGGTAGTGATCCATCCGCAAAGCGTGATTCACTCCATGGTCGAATATGTGGATGGTTCGGTGCTGGCGCAACTGGGTAATCCCGACATGCGTACCCCGATTGCGCACGCCCTGGGTTTTCCGGAGCGCATTGAAACGGGGGTGGCACCTCTGGACATGTTCAAGATCGGCCGGCTGGATTTTGAAGCGCCGGATCTAAAACGCTTTCCCTGCCTGAGCCTCGCCTACCAGGCGCTTGCCGCCGGTGGCAGCACCCCGGCCATACTCAACGCTGCCAACGAAGTGGCAGTAGAATCCTTTCTCAAACGTCGCATGCCGTTTACTGCAATTCCAGTCATGATCGAACAAGTCATGCAAACGGTCAGCCGCAAGGATATCGCCACCCTGGAAGATGTCCTGGCAGCAGACCGCGTAGCGCGCGAAACCGCGCATGAATGGCTGGCGTCTCTGGTGTAAAGTGTCAGGAATACTATCCTCCGAGAACGCCCAGGCGGCCGCTAGCCTAGTCGTTTTTTCCCCACCCCGCTCTCTTGCCCCTGTTTGCCAGGAGACAGGGAAACGCCATGCTCCATATTCTTTGCTGGAACTTCTTTTGCGCCGCATTCATCCCGGCACATGGGCATGATGCTCCCTGTCACGATCATTTCTTTTATCGTCGCCCTGGGCGTGCTGATCGTATTCCACGAATTTGGCCATTACCTGGTGGCGCGCTGGTGCGGAGTAAAAGTGCTGCGCTTTTCGATCGGTTTTGGTCGGCCTCTGCTGAGGAAGCGCTGGGGTAAAGATCAGACCGAATGGGTGATAGCCGCTTTTCCTCTCGGCGGTTACGTCAAGATGCTGGATGAGCGTGAAGGTGAAGTCGCTCCGCAGGATCTGCCACGCTCGTTCAGTCGCAAATCGGTCGCACGTCGCAGCGCCATAGTCGCGGCAGGACCCATCGCTAATTTTCTGCTGGCCATCCTGCTGTACTGTTTTCTGTTCATGCTCGGCACCAGCGGAATGAAGCCGATCCTGGGATCGGTGGCTCCGGCAACACCCGCTGCATTTGCGGCTTTCGAGGCTGGAGAGACCATCGTAAAAATCGATGCCGAGCCTGTGGCGACCTGGCAAGATGTGCGCTGGCTGCTGCTGGCGCAGGTCGTGGATAAGTCTCCGGCTGTAACTGTGGAAACTCTCAATCAGCGTGGGGAAATCAGTTGGCGCACACTGGATTTGAGCGACTTTCACGCCGATGACCTGGACGGGGATTTTCTGAAGAAAATCGGCCTGAACAGTTATCACCCCGCAATAAAGCCCGTCATTGCCCAGGTGATAGTGGATGGCGCAGGCAACCGTGCCGGCCTGCTGGCGGATGATGAAATTCTGGCGGTAAACGGACAGAACATTGCAAACTGGGAAGAACTAGTACGGCAGATACGCGCCAGCCCGGGACAGTCACTGCTGCTGCAAATCCAACGCGGCAGCTCTGTCCTCGACATCAGCGTCACTCCTGATACGGCAACTGAAAAAGGCGAGAGAATCGGCAAGATCGGCGTTGGCCCAAAAATCGACCCTGCCGAACTGGAAGGACTGCTGGTAAAAACCAGTTATCCGCTGGGTGTGTCCATAGTCAAGGCGGTGGAGAGAACCTGGGAGACATCGGTATTTACGCTACGCATGCTGGGGAAGATGGTGATGGGAGATGTATCGTGGAAAAATGTCAGCGGACCTATTACAATTGCCGATTACGCCGGGCAGTCAGCGCAAATGGGACTTGCGCCTTATCTGGGCTTTCTCGCGCTGATCAGCATCAGCCTGGGGGTGCTGAACCTCCTGCCCATCCCGATACTGGATGGGGGGCACTTGATGTATTATCTGATCGAGATCGTCAAAGGCAGTCCGCTTTCTGACACGGCCATGGAAGTTGGTCAGCGGGTGGGGATGGCGCTGTTGTTCGCCCTGATGGCTTTTGCCATATATAACGACATCAGTCGGCTTATCTCCGGTTAAAAAATGAAAATCAGGTATCTGGCCGCGCTTGCCGTCACTTTCTGTTCTTCGCTCTCATGGGCAATCGAACCGTTTGTGGTCAAGGACATCCGGGTGGATGGAATACAGCGCACCGAAGCGGGCACGGTATTCAGTTATCTGCCGGTGAAAGTGGGCGACGTACTGGACGACGAAAAAGCTGCGGCGGCAATCAAGGCTCTCTATGCCACCGGTTTTTTCAAGGATGTGCGCCTGGAATCGGACAACGGTGTGCTGCTGGTGATCGTGGAAGAACGCCCGGCCATTGCACAGATCAACATAGTTGGTGGCAAGGAATTCGAGAAGGGTAAATTGAAGGACGGCCTGAAGCAGGCAGGTCTGACGGAATCGCGCATCTTTGATCGCTCACTGCTGGAAAGAGCAGAGCAGGAGTTGAAGCAGCAGTACATCAGTCGCGGCAGATACGCAGTAAAGATTACCACCACCACCACACCGCTGGAACGTAATCGCATCGCCATCAACTTCGACATAGACGAGGGTGAGGTCGCCAAGATACGCAAGATAAATATCGTCGGCAACCAGACTTTCAAGGAAAAGGAATTACTCGACCAGTTTGTACTCAGGACCCCGGGTCTGTTGACCTGGTTCACCAAAGATGATCAGTATTCAAAACAGAAACTGGGTGGCGACCTGGAATCGCTGCGCTCGTATTATCTCAACCGTGGCTATCTGGAATTCAGCATTGATTCTACGCAGGTGTCGATCACGCCAGACATGCAGGATATTTATATCACGATAAATATTACCGAGGGTGCCAACTATACGGTTTCCGAGATCAAGATGGCGGGGGAAATGCTGCTGCCGGAAACGGAGTTGCGCAAGCTCATCAAACTTGCACCGGGCGCAGTGTTCGCGCGCGAGAAACTGACTGAATCCGTCAAGCTCATCACCGACCGACTGGGCAATGATGGCTATGCGTTTGCCAATGTCAACGCAGCACCGGAAATAGATAAAGAAAAAAGACAGGTAGGATTCACCTTTTTTATCGATCCGGGCCGCCGGGTGTACGTGCGGCGCATCAACATAACCGGCAATGAACGCACGCGCGATGAGGTGATCCGCCGGGAAATGCGTCAATTCGAAGGTGGCTGGTATTCGACCGCCAAAATCGCGCAATCCAAGTTGCGTGTAGACAGACTGAATTTTTTCAATGCCGTCAACTTGGAAACGCCTGCAGTTCCGGGTGTTTCCGATCAGGTCGACATCAATGTCGATGTCAAAGAGAAACCCACCGGCGCCGTAATGTTTGGCGCGGGCTATGCCCAGCAACAAGGCCTGATACTGAGTGCTTCCGTTGCCCAGGACAATATCTTCGGCAGCGGAAAAAACGTCGCGCTCAACGTCAGTACCGGCCAGATCAATAAAGTGTACTCATTGTCATTCACCGATCCTTATTTCACCAAGAATGGGGTCAGTGCCGGATTTGATCTGTACGACCGCCACCTGAATACCAATATGCTGATGGGGGTGGGTGCCTTTAATACCGCCACCACCGGTGCCGGTGTGCGCTTCGGTATTCCGGTTAACGAAAATGATACCGTCTCGTTTGGCGTGGGCGCGGAACAGACGGATATAAAATCGGTAGGCAACGTTCAGCGTAACATAGACTTTGTGCGCGATTTCGGGAAGGTCACCCTTAATCTTCCGGTGACGCTAAGCTGGGCGCGTGACGGGCGTGACAGCGCCATCTGGACTACCAGCGGCACCACCCATCGAGTGTTTCTGGAAGCGGGTGTACCGGGTGGCGATCTCCAGTACTACAAGGCAAGCTACGCTCTCAAATGGTTTTATCCCATTTCCAAGGACTTCACCCTGATGCTGCATGGTGAAGCCGGAACCGGCAATGGTTATAATGGACAACCGCTGGCTTTCTTCAAGAATTTCTTTGCCGGCGGCAACACCTCGGTGCGCGGTTACTATATCAGTTCGCTGGGCCCGCGTGATGCCAACGGCAGGTCGCTGGGCGGCAACGAACGCGTGGTCGGCAGTGCGGAACTGATGTTCCCGTTGCCCGGCATGAAAAACGATAGATCGGTACGCCTGAGTCTGTTCCTGGATGGTGGCACAGTATTTGGCCCTGGAGGTGATGCGAAGTACAAGATAAATGAAGGCATGCGTTATTCCACTGGGGTAGCGGTCATGTGGATTTCCCCGATGGGGCCGCTAAAGGTCAGTCTCGCACAGCCACTGAATGACCAGCCCGGCGATAGACTACAAGTATTCCAGTTTCAATTTGGCCAGCAATTCTAAATTTGGCAATGATCAACCAGGAGAGAAGATTGAAGCAGAAAACTCAGTATCGGCAAATTTTAACCGCTGCATGCATGATCATTGCAGCCGCGGCCATTCCCTTCAATACCTACGCGAACGAAATCAAAATAGGCATAGTCAATACCGAAAGGGTTCTGATCGAATCGGCGCCGGCCGTGCGCGCACAGAAAAAGATAGAAAAGGAATTCCTGCCGCGCGACCAGGAACTCAAGAAAATGGCGGCGCAAATAAAAACGCTGCAGGAGCAACTGGAAAAGGACGGCATGGCCATGCCGGAAACGGACCGGCGCGGCAAGGAGCGTGAGCTTGCCAACCTCAATCGTGAATATCAGCGTAGCCAGCGGCAGATGCGGGAAGATCTGAGCTTGCGGCAGAACGATGAATTTGCTGCGATCCAGTTGAACGCCAGCAAAGTCATACAAGCCATCGCGGAAGCGGAGAAATACGACCTGATTCTGCAGTTGCAGGATTCGGTTTACCGCAGTCAGCGCATCGATATTACCGACAAAGTCATCAAAGCATTGGCTGACAAATAGCCATGGAAAAAGAAAACCTGAAAGAGGAAAGCATGAATGCCATGAATATTCATGAAATCCTGGAATATCTGCCTCACCGCTATCCTTTCTTGCTGGTAGACCGGGTACTTTCCTGCGAACCGGGCAAGGACATAGTCGCGCTCAAGAATGTGACCATTAACGAGCCCTTCTTTGTTGGACACTTTCCCCATCATCCCGTCATGCCGGGCGTGTTGATCATCGAAGCACTGGCCCAGGCTGCAGCGATCCTGACCCTCAAGACTGCCGGCGTGAAAGCTGACAATAACTCAATTTATTATTTTGTCGGAATAGACGGTGCCCGCTTCAAGAAACCGGTGCAGGCAGGCGATCAGTTGCTGCTCAAGGTCGCCATCACGCGGCAGGTAAGAGGAATCTGGAAATATTCCGCCCGCGCGGAAGTGGCAGGCCAGCTTGCTACCGAGGCTGAATTGATGTGCACGATGCGGAGCATTTGAGGATCTTCACAGCAATCCGTATACCTGCATCAGAAGCCGGAGATCAAGAGCAATGCCAACCGGGAAATTCCACTGGATCTGCGGCGTGGACGAAGCCGGCCGAGGACCGCTGGCAGGACCGGTATTTGCGGCCTGCGTAGTGCTCAACCCCGTTTACAAAATCGAGGGTCTGGCAGACTCCAAGAAACTCAGTGAAAAAAACCGTGATAGACTGGCATTTGCCATCAAGGCGCATGCCATGGCATGGGCTATTGCTTCTGCATCCGTCGATGAAATCGACCGCTTGAATATCCTGCAAGCGAGCTTGCTGGCGATGCAACGAGCGGTCGAGAATCTGTCATTTACTCCCGACGAGGTAGTGGTGGATGGAACTCATAGCCCCCACCTGAATCTCCCGGTGCGCACCATCATCCGCGGCGATAGCCTGGTACCGGAAATTTCCGCTGCCTCGATCCTGGCCAAGACTGCACGTGATGCTGAAATGCTGCGACTGCACCAGCATTTCCCGCACTATGGCTTTGACCGGCACAAGGGCTATCCAACGGCTGCGCACATCCTGGCATTGCAACAACATGGCGCATCCAGCGTACATCGCCGCAGCTTTGCCCCGGTAAGAAAACTGATAATGAAATGTGCACTGTGAAAGAGCGGTGTTCGCCGCGCCGCTTCAGATCTGCCTGCCGGTGGCAATCCTGGAAGCACTATTTGTGATGACGCCAAAATATACTGCTGATAAAATGATTGCGATTTGATTTCATATTCGACAACCCACAAACGGAAATAACATGCGCATCGTCAAAGACACCATCGTATCTCTCAATTATGAATTATCGGACTCGACTGGCAAAATCCTGGAAAAGGCTGACTCCCCGATCAGTTATTTGCACGGGGGTTATGATGGCATTTTCCCGCTGGTGGAAGAAGCGCTGCATAACATGGAAGTAGGCCATACCTGCTCGGTTTTCATGGAGCCGGAGAATACTTTCGGCGAATATGACAGTGAACTGGTGCGGGTGGAGCCGCGTGATGCGTTTCCTGAGAACATAACGGTTGGCATGCAGTTTGAGGGTGGTGGGGAAGACACGGATGAGGTATTGATCTTCACCGTCACCGACATTGCCGAAGACAAGGTAGTGGTGGATGGCAATCATCCGCTGGCCGGGATGACGCTACGTTTCGATTGCACGGTTACCGATGTGCGCCCTGCCACTGTCGAGGAACTCTCCCACGGTCACGTCCACGGTCCGCACGGTCATGAGCACTGATTTTTCCTGATTCGAGTGCGTCTGCAATGGATAGCGCGAACTCATCACCCGCGCTACTCGCTCTCCACCGCCTTTTTCAGCAGATAGAGCCGTTCCAACGCTTCTTTCGGACTCAACTCATCCGGCATGATGGCGCGCAGCAATGTGAGCGCGGGGTGCTCCTGCGGCGAATCTGCCACGGCGGCGGAACCCACGAAAAATAAATCCCGCTGCAGATTCTTGTCCACACTCTCCTGCTCCAGTTTCAGCAGATGTTTCTTTGCTGCCTTGATGGCCTGTTCCGGTACCCCGGCCAGCGCCGCGACTTGCAGGCCGTAGCTCTGGCTGGCAGGACCTTCGTTGACCGCGTGCAGGAACACGATATGATGTTTGTGTTCCACCGCATCCAGATGCACGTTAGCCGCTTGTCTGAATTCCTCTGCAAGTCTGGTCAGTTCAAAATAATGAGTGGCAAACAGCGTATAGCACCGGTTCTTTTCCAGCAGATAACGGGCGATGGCAAACGCCAGCGCCAGACCATCGAAGGTGGAAGTACCCCGCCCCACTTCATCCATCAATACCAGACTTTGCGCGCTGGCGTTATGCAGAATATTGGCGGCCTCGGTCATTTCCACCATGAAAGTCGAGCGCCCGCCGGCAAGGTCATCGGATGCACCGATACGGGTAAAAATCTGGTCCAGCGGGCCGAGACATGCGCTGTTGGCGGGAACGAAGCTGCCGCAGTGCGCAAGTAATGCGATCAGCGCAACCTGCCGCATATAGGTGGATTTTCCACCCATATTGGGGCCGGTGATGATGAGCATTTGCCGCTCACTGTTGTCACCGGCGCCGAGGCGTACATCGTTGGCAATGAAATTCTCCACTTGCCGCTCCACCACTGGGTGGCGGCCAGCCACGATCTCGATCGTGGCTGCATCGGTAAAAACCGGCATGGTGTAATCGAGCACAAGCGCACGCTCAGCGAAGGCGGCCAGCACATCCAGTTCAGCAACACCCCGAGCGGCGCGCTGTAAATAACCAATGAACGGCGCAAGTGCGTCCAGCAACGTATCATACAAAAACTTCTCTCGTGCCAGTGCGCGCTCCTGTGCAGACAGCGCCTTGTCCTCGAAAGTTTTCAGTTCCGGTGTGATATAACGCTCGGCATTCTTCAGCGTCTGCCGCCGCCGGTAATCATCAGGGATCTTCTCGCTATGGGCGTGGGTGACTTCGATATAAAACCCATGCACCCGGTTATACTCCACCTTGAGAGTGGCGATACCAGTGCGCGCCTTTTCCCGTGCTTCCAGTTGCAGCAGAAATTCACCCCCGTCGTTCTGTATTGCGCGCAGCTCGTCCAGTTCAGCGTCATAGCCGTCGGCGATCACTCCACCTTCGCGCAGCACGACACCAGGTTCTTCACGCAAGGATTGCTCCAGCAGACTGACCAGTGCGGCATCCGGCGCCATGGCTTGCGCCAGTGTGACGATATGTTCGCTGGCACAACCGGTAATTGCGACGATGACTTCCGGCAAGCGTTTCAGACTGTCACGCAAACCCGACAGATCCCGTGGCCGTGCCGATTTCAGTGCAATACGCGCAGTGATGCGCTCAATGTCCGTCACCTGTCTGAAACATTCGCGCACCGCATGATACGGCCCCAGTCCGGCTGCTCCGATCAAGGCTGACACGCTCTCAAGGCGCTGCTGGATCACGGCATGGTCGCGTAGCGGATGATGCAGCCAGTGCCGCAGCAAACGGCTGCCCATGCTGGTGGAACAGGTGTCGAGCAGTGATAGCAGCGTGGGCGACGCTTCACCGCGTATGGTTTCGGAAATTTCCAGATTGCGGCGAGTGGCAGCATCCATCCGCACGTATGCGCTATCCCGTTCAACTTGCAGCGCCTTGACGTGAACGATGCCTGCGCTTTGCGTGAGCCGGGCGTATTCCAGCAGCGCACCCGCTGCACCCAGCAATGGCTGCAAACCGTCGCAGCCGAAACCGGAAAGATCGCGGGTGCCAAATTGGCGGGCGAGATTACGCACGGCGGCATCGACATCAAACTGCCATACTGGCAAATGCTTCAGGCTTGAACTCTTGTGTGCGCCCACGCCGTTAAGCATGGTGACAATATCTGGTGACTCAGGCAGCAGGATTTCGGCAGGTTGCAGTCGTTCCAGTTCGCTCGCTAAATTATCTGCCACAGTCTCCATTAGGTAGAGCTGCCCTGCCACCAGATTAAGCCACGCCAGCCCCAGCGTGGATTCATGCAGAACCAAAGCCAGCAGTACGCAATCCCGTTTTTCTTCCAGCAATGCAGTGTCTGTCAGTGTCCCTGGCGTGATGATACGCGTGACCTGACGCTCCACTGGCCCCTTGGCGGTGGCAGGGTCGCCAGTCTGCTCGCAGATCGCCACCGACTCGCCCAGCCTGACAAGTTTCGCCAGGTATTGTTCGGCGGCGTGATAAGGCACCCCCGCCATCTTGATCGGCTCCCCTGCCGAGGCACCACGCCGGGTCAAGGTGATGTCAAGCAGCCTGGCAGCCTTTTCCGCGTCATCGAAGAACAGCTCGTAGAAATCCCCCATGCGATAAAACATCAGCATGTCTGGATACTGCGCCTTGATGCGCAGGTATTGCTGCATCATCGGGGTATGCTGGCTGGACATTAGTATAAATTAGCGCTGGATAAAACCACTCCCGGGGCGAGAGAGATTACTTCGCTGGCGGCACTCTTAATTGACGCTCAATCCTGTTCCACACGGTAGTTCGCCACCAGCCGAGACTCGCTATCGGGCGCAACCTCCACCACATCCGTGGCAGCATTTGTAGTCTCGACACAGAGCAGGCGCCGGTAATCATCATCCTGCAGATCGCCCATCTCCGCCGAGATTTTTGCCCACGGGTTCCACACCACGGCGGTTTTGCTGCCTCTGGACGCGATCCGGATGCGGCGCTTCAGGGTGACATCGGCAATCACCAACTCTCCCTGCACGCCAAGATAAATGCGATCGATTTCCGTATTGATGGTCACTGCGCCATTTTGATGTTTTTGTACACTGTTGTCGGTCTTGTCGATGTAGTCGATACCTTCCAGTCCCAACACGCTGATCTGACTGATATTCCCAACCTTGAAGTAGGTATGGAATGCCTGTGTTACAGGAAAGGCCTGCGTACCGGTGTTGCGCGTGACCAACTCCAAGTTCAGCGAATCTCCCACCGTGATTTCCAGCGCCAGGGTAAACGACTGTGGCCAGATAGCACGGGTTTCGGGCGTATCGATTAACCCTAGCGTGACTCGGGTGTCGCCGTCTGCGGTTATTCCGGTGGCCACCACATTCCACAAGCGATTGCGCACAAAACCATGCGCCGGACGGCCCAACCCTTGCGGATCTGCGCCAAACCACGGCCAGCAGATCGGCGCCCCGCCCTTGATGGCTTTACCCGGCTGATAGTAAGCCTTCTCGCTGAGAAACATCAGGTCATCCGCCACGCCAGCCGGACGGAAAGACAATACCTGGCCTGCATAGACGGAGATCAACGCGCTGGCCTTGGCGTTGCTGATTTCAATGAAAGGAAAGCCACCCTTGCCTTCAATGAATTTGAGTTGGTCGGCGATGGCATAATCAGCATTTAGTCGTTCAATCTTCATGGCATTTATTCCGTTGGGTTATTGGGAGGCAAGCAAGTCGATCGTTATTTTAACGGTGACACCAGCACTTCAGGCCTTCAATTCTTTGGTCAAATGCGGCGCAATCACCTGCAGCAACTGACCGAATGTTTTCGGATTACCGGCGACGATATGTCCGCTTTGCAGATAAGTGGCGTTGCCTTCCAGGTCACCCACCAGCCCGCCTGCTTCCGTGATCAGCAGACAGCCGGCGGCCATATCCCATGGCGACAATCCCAGTTCCCAGAAACCATCGTAGCGGCCAGCGGCCACATAGGCCAGATCCAGCGCAGCGGAGCCGGGACGGCGGATACCTGAAGTTCTGGGCATGATGTCCTTGAACATGGCTAGATAAGCATCTATGTGGGAGAACTCGCGAAACGGAAAGCCGGTGCCGATCAGGCAATCGGCCAGTTGAGTGCGCTTGCTTACGCGCAGACGGTGGTCGTTGAGATAGGCGCCACGGCCACGGCTGGCGGTGAATAGTTCATTACTGGAAGGATCGTATACCACTGCCTGGGTCAGTATACCTTTGTGCAACAACGCGATTGAGACCGAGTACTGGGGAAAGCCGTGCAGAAAATTGGTGGTGCCGTCGAGCGGATCGATGATCCACTGGTATTCGGACTTATTCTGGTCACCGCGAGCACCGCTCTCTTCTGCTAGAATCGCGTGAGCCGGATAGGCATCCAGCAGCACCTGGATGATGGCATCTTCCGCCGCACCATCCACTTCACTGACAAAATCATTGTGCGCCTTACGCGAGACGTGCAGCAAATCCAGATTCTGCGCGGCACGGTTGATAATACCGCCGGCGCGACGCGCGGCTTTTACTGCAATGGTGAGCATGGGATGCATATTCTGGATTCGAGATTAAATAAAACTAGGATTTTAATATGAATCCCCTCTGCCCGCTTGCCAATGTCCGCATAGTGTTGAGCCATACCAGCCATCCCGGGAATATCGGCGCGGCTGCGCGAGCGATGAAAACGATGGGACTGGGTGCACTCTATCTGATAAATCCAAAATCATTTCCTGACAAGGAAGCAGAAGCACGCGCCGCCGGCGCATGGGATGTGCTCAACGCCGCCAAGGTTTGTGGCAGCCTTGAGGAAGCCCTCAGTGGCACAGTGCTGGCGGCGGCAGTCACTGCCCGTCCACGCGATCTATCGCATGAAGTGTTCGATTCACGTCAGGGGACACAGGAATTGTGCAACCATGCGCGACAACACCCGGTGGCGCTGGTTTTTGGCACGGAAATGTCCGGTCTCACCACACTTGAAGTGAGCAAGTGCCAAATTATTGTGCATATCCCGGCAGCTCCGGATTACTCCTCCCTCAATCTTGCCAGCGCGGTGCAAGTGATGGCATATGAATTACGTATGACACTTGCAGGAAGCGGGGGGCTTCCGCAACCAATGGGCACGCCCGCCAGCTTCGATGAAATAGAATTATTTGTCCGTCATCTGGAACAAAGCATGATAAACAGTGGCTTTCTGGACCCCCAGGAACCGAAACGGCTGCTGCAACGCATGCGCCGCTTGTTTGCGCGCGCCCGACTGGAAAAAGAAGAAGTGAATATATTGCGTGGAATCCTGAGCGCTTTGGGGAAACAGCAGCAAGAAAAGTAAATTGCACCGGCCATGCCATGAGATTTCGAGTGCGGGAATATCATAGCCGACAGGACTGGTCAGAATCATTCGAACAAAATAGTTGACTGAATAAGTGGGGTTTTATATACTTGAGTGGAATTGTCGGGTATTACTGCGAATAATCTTGGAATAATTGTTAATCTGAACGTTGATTCTGACTGGGAGCAAAAATGCGATTGACGACTAAGGGGCGTTTTGCGGTAACCGCAATGATCGATCTGGCTTTGCATGGCGGCCACGGGCCGGTGACACTGGCGGGCATCAGCGAGCGCCAAAAGATTTCGCTGTCTTATCTGGAGCAGTTGTTCGGAAAACTACGGCGCAACAAATTGGTAGCCAGTGTGCGCGGCCCTGGTGGCGGCTACCATTTGGCGCGGGCAATGCATGAAGTATCGGTGGCTGACATCATCCTTGCCGTGGATGAACCAATTGATGCAACTCAGTGCAAGGGCAAGGAGAACTGTCACAATGATCAGCGCTGCATGACCCATGATCTGTGGACCAGCCTCAATGCCAAGATCCGGGACTATCTTGCCCTGGTCACGCTAGAACAACTGGTGATGAATCCAAAAGTGCAGAATGTCGCGGTGTTGCAGGATCTACGGGTGCACAAACGGCCGGATTGAAGTAAATGCAATGAAATCAACGATAGTTGATAAAAATGAATAGAAGGATACAGGCATATTTCGACCATAACGCCACCACTGCGATGGATGATGCAGTGTTGGATGTGATGCTGCCCTATTTTCAAGGGGAGTTCGGCAATCCTTCCAGTCGCCATCTCCGCGGGATGGCAGCACGTCGGGCAATAGATCAGGCGCGCGAGCAGGTGGCGAATGCGGTCGGCGCACAGCCGGAACAGGTGGTTTTCTGCAGTGGCGGATCGGAGGCCAACAATCTGTTCATCCTGGGAGCCGCAGGCTGCCTGAAACCTACGCGGATTGTCGTCAGCGCGATTGAACACCCATGCGTGCTGCGCCCAGCCCAGGAATTGGCACGGAGAAAGCTTGAGAAATGGGATTTGCGGCGACTGACGGTAGACCATTTGGGGCAGGTAAGTCTGGATGATGCCGCTGATGCCATGAGGGAACAACCATCTGGCCTGGTATCGGTAATGCTGGCAAATAACGAAACCGGCGTAATTCAGGGGGTAGCGGCGATTGCAGAAAAAGCCCGGGGGCATGGCGCCTGGATGCATACCGATGCGGTGCAGGCCTTTGGAAAAATTCCGGTGGATTTTGCCGCGCTCAAAGTGCATGCCATGACGCTGTCTGCCCACAAGATTTATGGTCCCAAGGGTGCTGCTGCACTGATTGTGGACAAACGACTGTTGCTCAAACCACTCATTTCTGGTGGTGGCCATGAAAACGGGTTGCGCTCAGGCACCGAAAATGTCCCTGCCATTGTTGGCTTCGGTGCCGCCTGTGAGTTGGCCAAGATCCGTATGACTGAAATGACCACGCGCGTTGCGGCAATGCGCACACGTCTGGAACAAGGACTGATTGCGATGGGGGCTGTCATTTTTGGGCTGGGGGCAGCGCGTTTGCCCAATACCTGCTATTTTTCCTTACCCGGTATCGAGGGTGATACCTTGGTCGTCCGGCTTGACAAGGCAGGATTCGCGATAGCCAGTGGTGCCGCCTGTTCTAGCGTGACTCCTGGCCAAAGCCATGTACTGGAAGCGATGGGAGTCGAACCCATGCTGGCACGATGTGCGGTGCGAGTCAGTCTCGGCAGCACCAACACACCGGTACAGGTGGAAGATTTCCTTAAAACGCTGGGCAGTACGGCGGCAGGATTAAGGAACATGCATATGACATATGGTTTAGAAACCACATGACCATGCACAGCAATCGATAGGATCGTTAGCAGAAGTAGCCGTTCCCGGATCGTCTCTCGACCCGGTCGGCTGCGGTTGGATAATTTCTGGAATGATAGTCGTCACTCGCACCAACTCCCACCTGGGCTTAGCCTGAAACAATCTTATTAAGGTTGCACTTCAAATTTTTCTCTGCTAGAAATATAATTGGTTTTTATTAATTCTTGTTTGAATCTTTTATTCAATCTGGATCTTTTTCGCCATGACATGAACGAGACCGAACGGGGGCAAACAGCATTGCAACGGATGACGCTAGCCCCGTTCATATCGCTTCAGTTACCCAACAAGCATAATTTTCTCACTTGTTCGGATTCCACCTAACCAGACCTGTTTCCCAAGATCCTTATGCTTAATTCGAGTCTTATATGCGCGTAGTCATCACCGGAATGGGGATTGTTTCGCCGATTGGTACAGGCGTTGACCAGTTCTGGACAGCAGCTGTCAATGGCGTCAGCGGAGTGCGCAGGATTGAAGGCTTTGATGCCTCGGGGCAGCGCTCCCGAATAGCAGGAGAAATTGCTGGCTTTAATCCAGCCACCTTTCTATCGGCCAAGCATATCGAGCAAACTGATAGATTTACGCAACTGGCGCTGCTGGCTGCCAGCCTTGCGCTCGAGGATGCCGGTGGACTGGATAGCTATGCGCCGCGACGTTTGGCCGTAAGCATGGGTTCGGGTATGGGCGGCTTTGCCACCTTTGAGTCTGCCGCCGTGCGCAAACAGCAGAACCGGCCATTGCCTCCCTTTACTGTGCCGCGAACGATGACAAATTCTGCCGCTGCCTGGATCGCAAGCCGATATCGACTGCAAGGAGCAAATCTGACCTGCAGTACCGCCTGCTCTTCCGGTGCCAATGCAATTGGCATGGGCCTGGATCGCTTGCGGATGGGAAAAGCCGATGCTGTGGTTGCTGGCGGTGCGGAAGCATGCATACTGCCGCTGACCATGACGGGCTTCGAAGCGCTGCATGCTTTAACTACCAACTCCAATACCGACCCGTCACGGGCATCACGGCCCTTCGCCAAAGACCGCGATGGCTTTGTCATAGCGGAAGGTGCGGGCATCCTCATCCTGGAGAAAGAGGAAGAAGCGCTGCGCCGCGGGGCAAAGATGTATGCGCGCCTCGCCGGCTACGGATGCACCTGTGATGCGACACATATCGTGGCACCAGATATGGACGGTCAAGTAGCAGCGATGCAGGCAGCCATCCAGGATGCCGGGGTGGAGCCGGATGCGGTCGACTATATTAATGCGCATGCAACCTCCACCCCAGCCGGAGATATCGTGGAGACACATGCGATTAAACATCTTTTTGGGGAGCGGGCCAGAGAAATTGCCATCAGCGCCACCAAGTCAATGATTGGCCATACGATAGGGGCATCGGCTGCAATCGGCAGCATCGCCACCATCATGACACTGCATAGCGGCACGGTACATCCGACCATCAATCTCGATGTGGCTGATCCAGAGTGTGACCTCAATTACACACCCAATCACGCCCTGCAAAAAAAACTACGGACCGGTTTATGTAACGCCTTCGGATTCGGTGGCAATAATGCAAGCATCATTTTTACAGCGGTCGCATAAATAGGAGAGCAGATATGAGCACAGCAGAGCTTGAAGCGAAAGTGATACAGTTCATCGCCGAGAAAGTCGAATCTCAGGACCCCTCCAAAACAACTGCATCCTCGCAGTTCGGTGAACTCGGACTCGACTCCATGGATGTGGTGCAGCTTTTGTTTGATGCGGAAGAAGCTTTCGGTGTCAATTTTGAAGGCGAGGAAGCAAAAGAACTTCGCTCTGTTGGCGATATCATTTCCTTTATCGACAAACATCAGATGTCGACATCCTCGTGAGAACTGAAAAACGGAATCCGCTGTTGCAGTCAATCTTGATCGATCCGCTACCTTGCTGCTTGGCTGCAAGCGAGTTGACTGATCCGAGCAGGAAGTGCTCGATACCCTTGACGTGACCCACGCCGGCCCTGCTTGATGGTCACAAGCGGAAACACTGCGCAGCAGCAATAAACTTTCAGATAAACCCCTTGCCGTTATTTTTCCACCGAATCCCCTCAACCCCGAATATATTCGGATAAGTTGCCTGTTTCCACGTAGAATAATCAAAGCAAAATCAAATCTTCTCTGATTCTCTCTGCATTAGAAATAGCCATTAAAGGAGTGACAAATTGGCACAGCCAAATTTCCAATATGAAAAGCGCCAGAAAGACCTGGCCAAGAAAAAGAAACAGGAAGAGAAAAGACAGCGCAAGCTGGATAAGGGCAAGGCGCCAGCCGATGACAATCCAGACCAGCCTCCGGCTGCGGCGGAAACTGAGGAAGCAGCAAAGACCGAATGAATCAGCGGCCACCTGCACGGCCGGGCAACAAATTAGTGCGGCGAATCCATAAAGCCGTATCAGGATTATTAGCGGTCAGCCATGGACAGGCGCAGATTTAGCCTCGAATTTCATCATCGGCATGATACGGGAAATACTGCATTGGCATCCCGTAGCTGCAATCACTATCGATGTCATCTACCAGGACATACCACTCGCATCCAACATTCCGCTCATGTCACCATATAATTATATTGTTCCCGACCCGAGTCCGCATGTCAGTAAGACTGGGTGGAACTGAGACTGCCGAAACACTGAAGCTGAGAATCGTCTGTCACCAGCAATACTCGTAAAAGCGTTATCTACAAGAACCATAGCAGCGGTAAAATGATCCCACATAAGCTATTGGAGGCGACCATGTCCATCTCGACCGACACCAGGAGTCTGGCACTGTTCTGCGATTTCGAGAATA
>JAPLQS010000063.1 GCA_026399575.1 Nitrosospira sp.
AACATCAATCACTTCAAAAGGAGATTAATTCCATCTCAGTCTGGTCGACTTACCCACAGCCATGTAGTACGCTACATCGCTATAACGCCTGGTCAATTTTCAACCGGCACAGATGGTCAGTTTTCAACCGGCAGCAACACCGTTAAGGTTTCTTTGGTCAGGGGGTTGCATTTATTCTGGCATATGATAAAAGTATTTTGCCTACACATTTGCTACACACACAGGACAAGTTAAAACCGTGAAGACCGACACACTCAATCTTCGAATATCACCAGTCACCAAGACAGCGTTGAGGTTCATCGCCGACAAGGAGATGAGAAGCATGGCCAATATGATTGACATCCTCGTCACCGACTACTGCGACAAGAACGGCGTGGCGCTACCTACCGAAAAACAAGGATTGAAAAATGCTAAGCGAAGCACTTCCGATTATTCGGCCTCCACATCAAAAACAAGAAGAAAGGGAGCTAATGACACGTAAGCCAACCGAAAAGCACACCCCACCCGCTAAGGCATTGTTGGCAGACTCATCCAAGTCATCGCCAGCCGTCGCACTGACAGCCGACCACGCCATCTGGCAGGGCGATACCGAAGCATTCCTAAAAGCACTGCCTCTTGAACCGATCTTCGATCTTGTCGTCACATCCCCTCCCTACAACATCGGCAAGGAATACGAGAAGAAGGCAGGACTCGACAAGTATCTCGAATGGCAAAAGAGGATCATCGACGAGATCATCCCAAGGCTAAAAGAGGGTGGAAGCCTTTGCTGGCAAGTTGGCAACTACATCGACAACGGCGAGATCGTTCCGCTAGATATCGAATTCGCTCCGATTTTCAAGTCCCACGGCTTGAAGCTTAGAAACCGCATCGTCTGGCAGTTCGGCCACGGACTCCACACCAAGAAGAGGTTTTCAGGCCGCTACGAAGTTGTCATGTGGTATACGAAGGGTGACGACTACGTGTTCAATCTTGATCCCGTTCGTGTTCCGGCAAAGTATCCAGGTAAAAAGCATTTCAAGGGGCCCAATGCTGGCACGTATTCCGGTAATCCTCTTGGCAAGAATCCCGAAGACGTTTGGAGTATTCCGAACGTAAAAAGTAACCACGTCGAGAAGACGGGCCATCCATGTCAGTTCCCTGTCGGCCTAATCGAACGGCTCATCCTTTCGATGACAAACGCGGGGGCGCTTGTGTTTGATCCGTTCTCCGGTGTTGCATCGTCTGGTGTTGCAGCCGCCATTCACGGCAGGCGTTTCATCGGTTGCGAAATAATGCCCGCCTATGCGAAGTCCGGTCTTACAAGATTGCAGGAGGCGCTGGACGGAAGTGCCCGTTACCGGCCACATGACAAACCGCTCTACGATCACACCAAGAGCAATCTGTCATTAAAGCCAGGTGAAGTCCGAACCAAGAAGCCAACTAAGAAAAAAACAAAATCTGATAACTCTAACGGCCAAGAGTCAAGAGGTGAGAAATGAAGCTGGTAGCTCACTCACATCAAAATGCGTTGGCCGTTTTCCCCAAGAAGGAGCGGGAGGATATCGAGGCAGCCATTACAAATTGTCAGGTTGCACCCGCCAAGGGAGCGGCCCCAAAGATTCGGGAACTCATTGTCAATCATCTAGCCCACAACGGCTGGCCAGGAGAATTTCCCGTCGAGCCCAATTCATCGAAGATAACAATTGCTTCCGTGAAGAATGGAATAGGGCTTTGTGTCCAGACGGGAGGAAACATGGCACGGATGTATGCCGATCTGTTGAAACTGCAAACGCTCTACATGGACGACCAAGTCAGTGTCGGTGCAATCATTATGCCTACCAGTCCAGCATCAAGACTTCTGGGTGAAAACATTGCCAACTCGGATCGATTGCTGTCTGAGCTCGCGATCTTCAAAAAAGTAATTCACATGCCAATAGCAATATTTTCATTTCAATAGGAATCGCCATGTTTGATACTTCTAACCTGCCACAACCGAAAAAATCAAACTATGGCTGGTCCTTAGTGGATCGCCGGGAGGAGTTTAGAAAGCTGTTGGAAAAGCCGACCGGCGAAACCCACAGGGTCGCGGACTTCAAGGGAGAGACCGTTTCACTTCCCATTCTAAGAATTCCAATCAATCTTCCAAAATACCGAATATCCAACGGAAGAACGGCCTCCGCTCAGCAGGAATACGTCGCACTCCACCCCACTCAGGCCCAAGCCTCGATATTCGATGGCGACCCGGAGATTGAGGATGTTCAGATCGCCCAACATCACATATTGCAGGGGATGGTTAAGGATGAAGGGTTGGCGGCGAAATTCAAGGATTCGACTAACAAGCAGGTAGAACCAATCCTGCTTGATGAGAATGGATTCGTAGTCAATGGGAACCGGAGACTTTGTTGCTGGCGGACTCTCTACGAAGGCAACAAGGAGTCATACGGGCACTTTGGGCACATAGACGTCGTCGTTCTGCCTCATTGCGATGAGAAGGAGCTCGACCGCCTTGAAGCGAAGTTACAAATCGAAAGGGATATCCGCAGCGATTACTCATGGGACTCAGAAGCCAACATGATGGCTCAGAAGCAGCGTCTCCATAACTTGACCACGCTCGAACTGGCTCAAAATTACGGCAAGACCAAAAAGAACATCGAGGATATGCTGGCGATGCTCGCCATTGCTGGGGAGTATCTTGAATCGCGCCAAAGGAAAAACGAATGGTCGGTGGTCAAGGACGACCGTTATGCGTTTGAAGAACTGCAAAAGGCAATTGCCGCGACTTCATCGGCAGGAGACAAGGAACTTATAAAGGAGGCAGCGTTCGCGTTGATCGATGACTCTGGGCAGGTCGGTGAGAGGCTTTACTCCGCGATACCCAAGGTCAAGGAACACCTTGCAGCAGTCAAGGAAAGTTTAAGCGAAGCATTCCCCCTTCCCGCCCCGAAGAAAGACGAGGCTGCTGAAAATGCCTTCGGCGGGGGGCAAAAGGCCCCAGTGGCTGCCGTCAAAAGATCGGAATTTGCCTTGGTTGCAGCAATCAAGAAGGACGCTGCATCCGTCAAAAAGGCAAGGGAAGTAATCATTGAGGCAATTCGCACACAAGATGAGCAGGCAAATGAGCGGAACAGGACCGATTTTTTGTTCAAGACGATAAAGAAGGCAAACCAACTGATTCAGAATGCTGCCGGGCACGGGCTAAAACCGGAGAGCTCCGTATCAGGCGTGGAGTCTCAGCTTGAAAACCTAAAAGCCGGCATCGCCCTGATCGAGAAGTGGCTCGCCGAGAAAAAGCCGGAAGCGAAGGGCTGAACTTATGCTCTTGTTCGATTATCGGGAGGAGGATCGGCGCGCAGTCATGTCTTGGAATGACGGTGATGTCCTGTTTGCATGGCTTGGGATCGCCAAGAACATGGCCCTTGGTGTTTCCAAGGAATCCAGAGGCGAAGGCGGTTGCGCCGTATCTCTTCCATGGTGGACGTTCCTGTCACTGCGGCCACAAATTCTGGACCTTATTGAGGGATTCGGTCTTGAAAGTGGTAAGGATTTTCGGATTACCGAGGCTGCGACCTCCCTGCTATCGGAGGCGAGACTTCGGGCGGATGGCTATGGTGATGCGGTTGAAGCAAAGAGTCTTGACGAGGACGAACTTCTCTCCAAGTTGAAGGCTGTCGGGTTTGCCCGGAAGATGACACCACAGCAGACACGCAACGTCCGGGTAATCGGAGCTCTGCCTGCGGGAGCAACGTTTTCCGTTCCCGGAGCAGGGAAGACAACCGAGGCTCTTGCTACTTTTGGATGCAGGGCGGAACCTGGCGACAGGCTGCTTGTGGTAGCCCCAAAAAACGCCTTTGCCGCTTGGGATGAACAGTTGTCAGAATGCTTTCCACAATGGACCGAGACCTTCGTCCGTTTGAGAAAGTCAGACAAAATCCCCGGTCAGTTGCGTTCCGATCCACGGTTCATGATCATCGGCTATCAACAGTTGGCACGGGTCAGGAATATCGTGGCGGAACACCTTGCCAGCAGGCGGGTTCATGTCTTTCTTGACGAGAGCCACAGGATAAAAGGCCGAGAAAATATTTCAACAGATGCGGTTCTTGGATTTTCACATTTGCCGGTAAGTAAGCTGGTGATGTCAGGAACTCCCATGCCACAGTCGGCATCAGACCTTGTTCCCCAGTTCAATTTCCTTTTTCCTGAGATAGCCGTCGACGAATACAATGTCATAAGTCTTGTTAAGCCGATTTACGTTCGCACAAACAAAACCGAGTTAGGACTTCCTCCCGTCACGAGGATACGTAAAACGTTGCCCATGGATCCGCTTCAAGCACGCCTTTACGATCTGATGAAAAGCGAGATAGCCCGGGAAGCAACGCAAGCCTTGGGCCTGAAAAGCAAGCAGGCGTTTAGGAAGCTCGGGCGTTCGGTCACAAGAATCCTTCAATTCGTTTCCAATCCAGCATTGCTCGCCCGTGAGATGGCTTTCGCGCACTCAGAGGAACTTGCCTCCGCACTGGCTGAGGGTCGGGGACCAAAACTCCGCTACGTGGTCAAAAGAGCGAGGGAGTTGGCACGCGAGGGAAAGAAGGTTCTCATCTGGACAACGTTCGTTGAGAACGTTGAATACCTTGCAGCGTCATTGCAAGACTTGGGCGCTGTGTTCATTCATGGCGGTGTCGATGCAGGGGACGAAAGCGACGACGATACCAGGGAGGGAAAGATACGGTTATTCCATGATGATGATTCAGTTATGGTCATGGTTGCTAACCCTGCCGCGGCGGGAGAGGGTATCAGCTTGCACACGGTCTGCCACCATGCCATATACCTAGACAGGAATTTTAATGCGGCACAGTATCTCCAATCTGAGGACCGTATTCACAGAATAGGTCTTGCCCCCGGGCAAGAGACCATAATTGAAATCATCGAGTGCGAAGCATCGGTGGATGAAACTGTCAGGCACAGACTGGAATTCAAAGTTGGCCAGATGGCGGCAGTTCTTGAAGACTCTGGCTTAAACATTGCCCCTGTTCCCATGGATACCGATGAGGAAGATGAGGAACTGGGAGCAGGAGGCATTGACGAAGGAGACATCAAGGCTTTGCTTGCCTCGCTCGGGGGGGCAGCATGAATGTCCCGGGCCTTTCTCCCACCATTGCAGTTGGATGCCTTGAACTCCTTGGAATAATAGAGAGGAATAGCGTCAAACGAGCCGACGTTTCGTCAATCTCCAAACGAGCCGACGTTTCGTCAATCTCATTTGGGGCAATTCCTTCGCAGGATGTAGTTTCAACCGCATTTAATTTGGGGTGGATTGAAGTCTCAGAGACTGGGCGTTTGCTTCGAACCCCCAAGGGGGAGCGCGCTTTTTCGCTGTCTGATATGCATGCAGGCCTTAGGGTTGTGCTGCTAGATCACATAGAGGCCGCAAGTCCTCCTTGGGCTCAGTTAGCCCCGGCGGGGCGAAGGGATGTCCTTGGCATGGCTCCGCCAGGCGTGAGGCAAATCATCGTTGATGCTGGTCTTGCCCATGGTGACGACGAGGAGACCGTTAAGTTTTGGGACATGCTGGCGGCACGGGCCAGAGGCTTACGAGATTCCCGCCTTTCGGATATTGGTCGTCAAGGGGAACGTCTGACAGTTGAGCATGAACGAAAGCGAACCGGAATCGCACCCAAGTGGATTGCCTTAGAAAGCAACTCGGATGGATACGACATTCTTTCTCGCGTGATTGACAGAGCTTCGGGATTACTGACCATTGAGGTCAAAACTACAACAGTGCCCGGTCTTTCAGGATATTTTCACGTGACACGCAAGGAATGGGAAGTAGCCACCCTGTCACTGAATCACCGTTTCCATTTGTGGGATATTTCGTCTCACAACCCGCAGCTTGCCGTTCTAGATGTAGAAGCCGTTGCCTCCCATATTTCCAACGACCTTGGAGACGGCTTATGGGAATCGGTAAAAATTCCCTTTTCGACTTTTAGGAATTCATTCACCAACGAATGCAATTTCCCAATGCCTGACTAGCATCAGGAGTCGCTGGCTCGTCAGGATATTAATACCCAGCCACACTCACTTATACCGTCTGTCGATTTTAGGTGCAATCAATAAGCAGTATTCGTTTGTCAATATTGACTGCTATAGATTTCATTTAAAAAACGCGATATACAAATAGATAAGCTGATTTTTCGTCAATATTTTGACGTTGAATCAAATGACAAACGGCAAGGACAATATGAAAGTGCGATGCTATAAATATATCATCGTATTTAATTTGTCTTTAGGGAGAGAAGGATGGAAAAGTTGATTGATCGGATTGCGACAGGGTTTAGGAAACTGTGCATCTCCCCGGAGGAGCAGGAAATTCTCCAAATTCTCAATAATCACTCATCATCATTTAAGGTTGATAGTGACTCCATTTCGTTGGTTAAAAACGAATACACAAAAAAGCGATTTGCCGAAGAGGCCCAAAAGGTCATCAGTTCGCTTTCCCATGATTAACCAGAATGGGACTTTTTGCATTTCTTGGCGTTTTGCTGTTGGTCGTTGGTTATTCGGTAATACTGACCACTCCGGAATATAAGGCACGCATTCATCATTATGATGGAGCTCATCTAAACCTATTTGCCACGCAATTAGGAGCCATGGCATTTGGTGTCAGTTTTTTTCTTGCTTATATCTGTCAAGGGTTTCTTGATTATCATTTGCAAAGAGTGCTTGCGTTTTATAAGTTGGACCCGCACCTTTTTTTGTTCACTGTCGTCAACTTATTGCTTCCATTTGCACACGCCTTGATTCGTTGGCTGTTTAATTCGTTCTTTGCGGGTGTATGGACTATCGGACAAAAAGGCTTTTCATTTTTTCGCAGATTTTTTCCCAAAGAATATTTGATTAGAGTAAGGGCGATGGTTGCTGCAAACGACCCCCTTGAAAATATTATTTTGAATTCACTTTTGACGTATCAGCACTTATTGATTACGCTGAAAAGCGGTAAAGTATATGTCGGACAGGTTGTTCAAATTACCGACAGAGCGGTTAATTTTCGCTCGGAACCTGCCATTTTGATGGTCTTGTCCGCAAGTGGGCATCGAAACAAAGATAGTCAGATTTGTGAGATTAACCACTTATATAAAGAAAGGAACGCCGCTGGCGTAGAGAGCAAAGTCCTCGACGGTGAAGTCTGCATAAGACTAAATGAAGTGTTTTCCATTTCCCCGTTTATAGGGGACACACACAATGCTCTAACAAGAACACAAATTCGAAGGCCAGTCGGCTTTGTCAGCGCCTAAAATATTTTTGGTTTCGACGGACGGTGATGATGACTACCTGAAATAAATAATGTCGTTAAGGTCCAGTGGTGCCTTGGCAAGGCCTAGGCGGGTCGCCGGGGTTCCCTTTGCGGCCTTCTTGCCCTCTGCCGTCCAGACATAGTTGTGGCAAGCCCTGATGATGGTTTGAATCTTATTGATCTGTTCGGGGCGGTAGGCTGAATATGCATTCCACACACGCCCTCTGTTGGCGGAGGAAATGACTGGGCGTTCGAGCATTGACGAGCGCCTGCGGATTCTGTTGAAGAACGAATCCACTGCGTGAAGACTGGCCTTGTTGTAAAGCCACGCCAGATGATCGGGATCGTATAACCCCATATCGGTGAGATGACAGACAGCTTTGTCTGCCTCTGACAAGGTAGGGAGGGGATGGAAGACCCAACGGTCTTTCCATGGACCGATGGTCTGTGCCTTTGCTATCCGGTCTTTGAGCATCAGCAGTTTCACCCCGTTTTCGTCAAGGCTGGGATTGGCGGCGGCGACTGAGTCGAACTCACCCCTTGCCCAATCCACTCGACGACGTTTCTCATCAATAGTTAAGTCCTTGGCTATACGGACGTAGAAAGCATCGCAGGACCCATCCTTGATGCGGTTTGCAAAGGCTGAGAGGCAGGCTGCCCGCATACCTGAATCCTGGTCCAGGAAAAAGCGGACCTTTGCTGTGCTGGAAAACATCTTGCGGAGAGCAAGGAAAAATCCATGGAGCGTGTATTCGGCATGGACCAGCATGCCGTTTTGGGGAAGCATGTCCTCCCTGCCAACAATCTCCGGTGCTTCAATGTCAGCTTTGAGTTTGCCGTTGGCGTAAGTCGTGGCGATATCGGATGGGAGCGTCCCAATGCCTGAAAGCCTTTTGGAGTTCATCACCGCAGAATCGTAGTCCGATTCAAGCCAGAGACGGGCAAAGCCTCTGTGGCAGGCTCCAAGCTTGTCTTCACCACGAGACTTGTGCAGGGCCTCGACCCTTAACGGATCCATTCCCGGATCAAAGTTAGGGTGCATGCCGAAGACGTAGCCGGTGGCGTTGTCCGCAGCAGCAACAGACGAGAGGGTGACATTCCTCTTGTCCTTGCGTCCTGACCAATTGATGACGTGGTCCTGACGATCAACTCCGAGGTAGAGCCTCGGTATCTCCATGTCCGAGAGGTTCCTCTCCCGTTCCGCCAGAAAGGCGAGGGACTGTTCGTGGAAGAAGTCGATTCGTTCGTAGAGGACACGCGGGGCAATGTCTGCCGCCTCGCAAATCCTTCTCAGTGGCATCCTGCCAACGAGCATGGCCATTACTATCCGGTTCTTGTCTGACTGTTGTTGCCTTGCTATGGGATTGAGGCCCTTGGGCTTGACCGAAAAGGTCACAGAGCATTTCTTGCACCGATATCTCTTGCTCCCTGCCTTGGTTACCCCAAACTCCTGATAGGCCTTGGGGACGTGTGTGGGAACCCTGTGGTTGTCGCACATCGAATCGGGACAGGTGTCTGCTGTATAGGTCTGCTCGATGATCCGCCATGCCTCTTCAAAGACCCCTTGGTTGCTTTTGAGGCCGAATATTTCACCGCAGGCGTTGCACTTTGCTGCTGGCGTTTTTGCCGCAGTGGCGACTATCGTGTAGGGGTTTGTCCCGTAGGCGGTCTTTTCTGCGACCGGGACAGTGAAGTTGGAGCAATAGGGGTTCTTGCAGTGATTGACATTGACCCCTAGGACGACTGGCGGGACTCTGGGAGTGCTTGGACTCGGGGGTTGCTGCAATACTGCCGGGGTTGTGGCTTGGGTCATATATGTATAACGCATCACCAAAAATAGCGTTGACGCCCGTAGCATGAGGGGTTTAAAGAAATTTACCTCTTTCGAGTTCGTTTTTGGAGGAAAGAAAAACAAAGGCAAAAAAAAGCTGCCGAAAAATTCTTCGGCAGCCTGTCCTTGCGAAGGCCCGTCAATTCAGGCCCCAATCTCAAATTTCAACACTTTTTGTTAACGGCTTGGTGATCCGCGCCTTTTTGTTTTTTACCGGGACAAACGAGTTTACTACACGGCGGCAGCTTCTTCCTCAAACTCAAGCTTCACCTTGCCGTCGGCATCCACATCCACCGTCACCCGGCCACCGCTGGCAAGACGGCCGAACAGCAGTTCATCGGCCAGCGCGCTGCGGATGGTGTCCTGAATCAACCGTGCCATTGGGCGCGCACCCATCAGAGGATCAAAACCATTTTTCGCCAGATGCGCTTTGAGTGCATCAGTAAACACGGCCTCCACTTTCTTTTCATGCAACTGCGCTTCCAGTTGCATCAGGAACTTGTCCACTACACGCAGGATCACATCGCGATCCAGTGCCCCGAAGGAAATGGTTGCATCCAGGCGGTTGCGGAATTCCGGTGTGAACATGCGCTTGATGTCGGCCATTTCGTCACCCGCCTGCGCCGATTTGGTAAAGCCAATGGAGGTTCTGGCGAGCGATTCGGCGCCGGCATTGGTGGTCATGATGATGATCACATTGCGGAAATCTGCCTTGCGGCCGTTGTTGTCGGTCAGGGTGCCATGATCCATCACCTGCAGCAGGATGCTGAAAATATCGGGGTGGGCTTTTTCGATTTCATCCAGCAGCAGCACCGCATAGGGTTGTTTGGTGATGGCTTCGGTGAGCAGGCCGCCCTGATCAAAACCGACATAGCCGGGCGGCGCGCCGATCAAGCGCGACACCGCATGGCGTTCCATGTATTCGGACATGTCGAAACGGTGCAACTGGATGCCCAGTGCATAAGCAAGCTGGCGCGCCACCTCGGTTTTGCCGACGCCGGTGGGGCCGGAAAAAAGGAATGAGCCGACCGGTTTCTGTGGGTTGCCCAGTCCGCTGCGCGCCATTTTGATCGCTGCCGTGAGCGCATGGATGGCCTTGTCCTGACCGAAGACCACGGCCTTCAAATCGCGTTCGAGCGTTTTCAGGGTGTTGCGGTCATCGCTGGAGACATTTTGCGGCGGGATACGCGCAATCTTGGCGATGATGTCTTCGATTTCGTGTTTGCTGATGATCTTGCGCTGCTTTGATTTCGGCAGGATGCGCTGGGCCGCGCCGGCTTCGTCAATCACGTCGATCGCCTTGTCCGGCAAGTGCCGGTCATTGATGAAGCGCGCCGACAACTCCGCCGCAGTGGAGAGTGCAGTGGCCGTATATTTGACGCCGTGATACGTTTCATAGCGGGATTTCAGTCCGCGCAGGATGGCAATGGTCTCTTCCACGCTGGGTTCGGGCACATCAATTTTCTGGAAGCGCCGCGACAGCGCGTGATCCTTCTCGAAAATTCCGCGATATTCGCTATAAGTTGTGGCACCGATGCATTTCAGTTGGCCGGTATTGAGTATCGGCTTGAGCAGGTTGGAGGCGTCCAGCGTGCCGCCGGAAGCGGCACCCGCACCGATCAGGGTATGGATTTCGTCAATGAACAGGATCGCGTTGGGACTGTCGAGCAGTTGCTTCAGCACTGCTTTCAGGCGTTGCTCGAAATCGCCGCGGTATTTGGTGCCGGCCAGCAGCGCGCCCATGTCCAGGGCATAAACCTGATGGTGCGCCAGAACTTCCGGTACTTCGTTTTCGACGATACGCCGCGCCAGTCCTTCGGCGATGGCGGTTTTGCCGACGCCGGCTTCGCCCACCAGCAGGGGATTGTTCTTGCGCCGGCGGCACAATGTCTGAATTACCCGTTCCAGTTCCTTCTCGCGCCCGATCAGCGGGTCGATCTTGCCTGCCAGCGCCTGGCTGTTGAGGTTCATGGTGTAGCTTTCCAATGCGCCGCTTGCACCCGTCTCCTGTTCGTTTTCGCCATCGCTTTCGGTCTTGGCGCTGCTGCCTTGCGGCACTTTGCTGATGCCGTGGGAAATGTAATTGACTACATCCAGCCTGGTCACGCCTTTCTGGTGCAGAAAATAGACTGCATGCGAGTCCTTCTCGCCGAATATCGCCACCAGCACGTTGGCGCCGGTGACTTCTTTCTTGCCGGAGGACTGGACATGCAGGATGGCACGCTGGATCACGCGCTGGAAACCGAGCGTCGGCTGGGTATCCACTTCGCCGGTGCCGGACACAGTGGGTGTATTTTCGTTGACGTGCTCCATCAGCAGTTTGCGCAGGTCATCGATATCGACCGAGCAGGCGCGCAGCACATCGGCCGCAGTGGGGTTGTCGAGCATCGCCAGCAGCAGATGCTCGACCGTAATGAATTCGTGGCGCTTCTGCCGTGACTCGGCAAATGCCATGTGCAAACTTACTTCCAGTTCTTGCGCAATCATTTCAAGTTTTCTCCATCACGCACTGTAGCGGATGCTGATGCTGTCTGGCAAACGCAACTACCTGCTCCACTTTGGCGGCGGCGACATCACTGGGATAGATGCCACATACTCCCATACCCTCTTTATGAACTTTGAGCATTATTTGCGTCGCCTGTTCTCGATTCTTGGAAAAAAAAGTCTGTAATACCGCAACCACAAACTCCATCGGGGTGAAATCGTCATTCAGCAAAATCACTTTGAACATCGGTGGAGGTTTGAGTTTACTCTTTTCTGCCTCCAGTACGGCATCTCCATGATTTTCTGTTGCCATGGTCACCTGCTTCATTCATCCATCCATCGGAATAAAACACGCATACTTCTGCATATTTGACGATTACGGCGGAATTTTCAAGTATCTTGAGAAAATTATTCTGTTGCATTTTTACAAAATACGATATGACCCCTTGACTTGGACGCCGGATTTGCGTAAAACCAACCTTGGCGTTTGGCTTCAAGTGTTCTGCAGTACCGGTTACAGCCGTTTGCGGTCTTGAAACTCAAACAGTATTCGGGTTTCCGGCCCGGTTTTTTTATATATAGGAAGTAAAAATGGCAACAGGTACAGTGAAATGGTTTAACGATTCCAAGGGTTTTGGTTTTATCACTCCCGACGATGGTAGCGAAGATTTGTTTGCGCACTTTTCCGCAATCAACATGTCTGGATTCAAAACCCTCAAGGAAGGTCAGAAAGTGAGCTTTGAAGTCACTCAGGGTCCGAAAGGCAAACAAGCATCAAATATTCAAGCTGCCTAACGATTCTCTGCTGACGCAGCTCTGAGCTGCAATCAGTATGTAATCATTGGATGCAACAAGCCCTTGCCGGGAAACCGGCAAGGGCTTTTTTATGCCATGCGCTCGACCAGCGCCTGACCGAATGCGGAGCATGATACTTTCTGCGCGCCGGTCATCTGTCGTGCGAAATCGTAGGTCACGATTTTGTCCTGGATGGTTTTTTCCACTGCGCGGATTATCAGGTCGGCAGCCTCAATCCAGCCCATGTGCCGCAGCATCATTTCCGCCGACAGAATAATGGACCCGGGATTAACCTGATCCTTGCCGGCATATTTGGGTGCGGTGCCATGAGTCGCCTCGAAGATCGCAATCGAATCGCTGAGGTTTGCACCTGGGGCGATACCGATCCCGCCCACCTGTGCCGCCAGGGCATCGGAGATGTAGTCGCCGTTCAGGTTCAGCGTGGCGATCACATCGTATTCTTCTGGTCGTAGCAGAATCTGCTGCAGGAATGCGTCGGCGATCACGTCCTTGATGACGATCCCGCCCTTGTCCGCCGGCAGCTTCATCCATGGCCCACCGTCGAGCAATTCGGCGCCAAATTCTTTTGCCGCCAGCGCGTAGCCCCAGTTCTTGAAGGCTCCTTCGGTGAATTTCATGATGTTGCCTTTGTGCACCAGCGTAACCGATTTGCGCCGATTGTCGATCGCATACTGGATTGCCCGGCGCACCAGACGTTCGCTGCCTTCGCTGGATACCGGCTTGATGCCGATGCCGGATGTCTGCGGAAAGCGTATTTTGGTGACCCCCATGTCTTTCATCAGGAAGTCGATCAGTTTTTTCGCTTTATCCGACCCGGCTTCCCATTCGATACCGGCGTAAATATCTTCCGAGTTCTCGCGGAAAATCACCATGTCGGTTTTCTCCGGTTGTTTCACCGGACTCGGCACCCCCTGGAAATAGCGCACTGGCCGCAAACACACGTACAGATCCAGCTCCTGGCGTAACGCCACGTTGATCGAACGGATACCGCCGCCCACCGGCGTGGTCAATGGTCCCTTGATCGAGACCACATACTCTTTTGCGGCCTGCAGCGTTTCTTCCGGCAGCCATACATTCTCGCCGTAGACGCGGGTGGATTTTTCCCCGGCATAGATTTCCATCCAGGAAATTTTGCGCTTGCCGGCGTAGGCCTTGGCCACCGCCGCATCGACCACTTTCTGCATTACCGGAGTAATGTCTACACCGATGCCGTCGCCTTCGATGTATGGAATGACCGGATGGTCGGGCACGTCCAGGGAAAAGTCTGCGTTGACACGGATTTTCTCACCCTCGGCTGGCGGCGTGATGTGTTGGTACATGGTGTCTCCCTAGTGGTTGGCAAGTTGGCAATGCGTGGAGCCAGTGTTTGGCAAGGCAAGAAAAGCTGCTGCATTTTACCCTAAGCGCTGATGCGCTGTGAACGCTGCGCCATGTCGGTGATGCTGTTGCCTGTGTCTGTTTGTTCCTTTCTCCTGATCAAGGCGCTAGAATGCGGGCTTGCGCCGGTTGGGCGCGTGTCCACGGAATGGCAGCATGATCTGGAAGCCTAATGTCACGGTTGCAGCAGTCATCGAGCAGGACGGGAAATACCTGCTGGTGGAAGAGCAAACCAATAGCGGCGAATTGTTCAATCAGCCGGCAGGGCACTGGGAACCTGATGAATCGATCATTCAGGGTGCGATCCGGGAAACCCTGGAAGAAACCGGGTATACCTTCGTTCCGCAATGGCTGCTGGGTATTTATCGCTGGCACTCCCGTGCCAACGATGTCATTTATCTGCGTTTTGCCTTTGCCGGCTCGGTCGCCGGCTACGACCCCGAGCGCACGCTGGATGACGGTATACTGCGCGCAGCATGGTTCAGCCTGGATGAAATCCGCGCATTGATCCCGCGTCACCGCAGTCCGCTGGTGATGCAGTGCATCGAGGATCATTTGGCAGGCAAACATTATCCGCTGGATATCCTTACCCATTGCGATTGAAATGATGAGCAAACAGCGCGTGGTAGTCGGGATGTCGGGCGGAGTCGATTCGGCGGTTGCGGCCTTGCTGCTGAAACAGCAAGGCTACGACGTGGTCGGCCTGTTCATGAAAAATTGGGAGGATGATGATACCGATGAATACTGTTCCTCCCGCCAGGATCTGATCGATGCTGCGTCGGTGGCGGACATTATCGGCATTCCGCTGGAGGCGGTGAATTTCTCCACCGAATACAAGGAGCGGGTGTTCAGTCAGTTTCTTGCCGAGTATCAGGCAGGACGCACACCCAACCCGGACGTGTTATGCAACGCGGAAATCAAGTTCAAGGCATTTCTTGATCACGCGCTCAGTCTCGGCGCCAGGCATATCGCCACCGGCCATTATGCCCAGGTGCGTGAAATAAACGGTGAGTTCCAGTTGCTGAAAGGCGAGGACGGAACCAAGGATCAGAGTTATTTTCTCTATCGCCTGAACCAGGCGCAGTTAGCCGGCACGCTGTTTCCGATCGGCCATCTGTACAAGCGCGACGTACGCAAAATTGCTCGCGATCACGGTTTGCCGAATTCCGCCAAGAAAGACAGCACCGGCATCTGTTTTATCGGCGAGCGTCCATTCCGGGAATTTCTCAATCGCTATCTGCCGCATGAGCCGGGAGAAATACAGACTCCGGAGGGCGTAGTGGTGGGGAAGCATATCGGTCTGATGTATTACACCATCGGCCAGCGGCAGGGACTGGGTATCGGCGGCACCAGGGACGGTGCTGGCGAGCCGTGGTTCGTGGTAGGCAAGGATATGTTGCAAAATATTTTGATCGTGGTGCAGGGTCACGATCATCCTGCACTGTTCCGTCCCACGCTCAGTGCTGCCGATTTGACATGGATCAGCGGGCAAGCACCCCACTGCAACTGGGTCTATGCTGCCAAGATCCGTTATCGCCAGCCGGATGCGCCCTGCTTCATCACGCATCTTGGCGACGATAGATGTGACATCGAATTCGCCCAGCCGCAATGGGCGGTGACGCCGGGGCAATCAGTGGTGGTCTACGAGAGCAAGGTATGTCTGGGAGGGGGGGTAATTGCAGGATAAGGGGAGCGTTTTGTTGCGTGCGACCAGTAATTATCCTTTGGGTGCCGTTTCCACGAATGACGCTCCTTTTTCCAGCTTGTCGGCAAGATCGGCAAGATTGGGGAAGGCAGTACGCCATTCGACTTCGGGGAAGCGAAAAGTCAGATAACCCAGCGTGCAGCCCAGTGCAACATCAGCCAGCGTGTAGGCACTGCCGTTGCACCATTTTTTAGTGCCCAGTTCGTGGGCGGACGCTTCCAGGCCCCGCGTGACCTTCTGCTGCTGGCGCATGACCCATTCCGGACTCTGCTGGGCGGCGGGACGCTTGCGTTCCAGAAAAATCGTGGTGGCGGCATCGCTGATTCCGTCTGCCAGCACTTCCCAGCGCTTGACCATGATGCGGTGCCGGTTGGACTCCGGAATCAAACGCGATACCGGACTGATGTTGTCAAGATATTCGACGATCACGCGCGAGTCGTACAGCGGCGTTCCGTCTTCCATGATCAGCACCGGCACTTTGCCTAATGGATTGTAATCCGCTACCGGGCTGTCCGCGTCCCACGGAACAGCCACTTCGAAAGTGTAATTGATGCGTTTCTCCAGCAGGACGATACGCGTTTTGCGTACGTAAGGGCTGGTGAGCGATCCGACAAGCTTCATGGTATTCCCTTGCTAGCAGTCTAATCGAACCGCGAATTATACCGGTTTTTGCTACTGCATGGCATAAGGCGGAAGCCTAATCGCTTATGCTAAAATGTGTAATCGGCAAAATCAAGAATATGAATCCATCTCCGCTCACTGCCCTGTCTCCCCTTGATGGCCGCTATCACGGCAAAGTTGCAGCACTGCGGCCCTGTTTCAGTGAATATGCGCTGATCCGTTACCGCGTGCAGATTGAAATCGAGTGGTTCAAAGCCTTGAGCCAGGAAGCTGCCATCGGCGAGGTGCCGGCATTTTCTGCCAGCACCATCGCGCAACTCGACGCTCTGGTAACGAATTTCTCCGAAGCTGACGCGGAAGCAGTCAAGATTATCGAGGGCCGCACCAACCACGACGTCAAGGCCATCGAATACTGGCTCAAGCAGCGTCTTGTGCAGAATAGCGAAATCACCACGGCCGTGGAGTTCATTCATTTTGCCTGCACCTCGGAAGACATCAATAATCTTTCCCACGGACTGATGCTGACGCACAGCCGTGACCGGGTGATGCTGCCGGCGCTGGGAAATATCATCACCAGACTCAGCGCAATGGCGCAGCAACTGGCGGCGGTACCGATGCTTGCCCGCACGCACGGCCAGCCTGCCACTCCCACTACCCTGGGCAAGGAACTTGCCAACTTCGTCCATCGCCTGCAACGCGGCTGCGAGCGGCTGTCTGCCATAGTCATACTTGGCAAGATCAATGGTGCAGTCGGCAATTACAACGCCCACCTTGCTGCCTACCCGGATTTTGACTGGGAAAAATTTGCCCAGGCTTTCGTCGAGAAACTGGGCCTGGAGTTCAATCCCTATACGACGCAGATCGAACCGCACGATGCCATAGCGGAACTGCTCGACGCTTATGCACGTGTCAATACCGTGCTGCTGGATCTGGACCGCGATCTGTGGGGATATATTTCGCTGGGTTATTTCACGCAAAAAACCAAAGCAGGCGAAGTCGGCTCGTCCACCATGCCGCACAAGGTCAATCCAATCGATTTCGAAAACTCGGAAGGCAATCTGGGCATCGCCAATGCATTGTTGCGGCACTTGAGCGAGAAGCTGCCGGTGTCACGCTGGCAACGCGATCTGACCGATTCCACCGTATTGCGCAATCTGGGCGTGGCGCTGGGGCATACGCTGCTGGCATACGACTCCTGCAGCAAAGGGCTCAGCAAGCTGGAAGCCAGTCCGGAGCGGCTAATGCAGGATCTGGAGAATGCCTGGGAAGTGCTGGCAGAACCGATCCAGACGGTAATGCGCCGCTACGGCGTGGCCAATCCCTACGAGCAACTGAAGGAACTGACCCGCGGCAAGGGCGGCATTACCAAACAGGCGTTGCACCAGTTCATCGCCGGTCTGGCTATACCGGAAGCCGAGAAAACACGCTTACTGCAAATAACGCCGCAATACTATACCGGCAAGGCCGCAGAGCTGGCACATAACATCGGCAAATAAAGGAATTTTCCGCTTTCTTCCATGTGATCTTTCCATGTTGTGTCGACTCTGCAGCGCAATTTCTTTACATCGCGTACTAAATTCTTTTCTCCAGACTTGAAATCAGCAAAACTATCCCAACATGCTCTGGACGGAAACCTGGAGAGCAAGGAGATGGAGCACAACTATGCAACAGCCACAAGATCCACAAAACCAGCCAGAACTGACCGCGACCATGAATGAAGCCGACGAAAACAAATCAACGGAACCAGTAATGGATACCATGCCGAGCCTGGAGCAGTTGCTGAAGAAAGCAGAACTCGATGCTGCCGAGCATCACGATGCCTGGCTGCGTGCCAAGGCCGATACCGAGAATATACGCAAGCGCGCGCAGGTTGATATTGCCAACGCACATAAATATGCCGTCGAAAATTTCTCTACCGAGCTGCTGGCGGTGATGGACAGCCTGGAAGCTGCATTGGCGGTAGAAAATGCAACTGTGGAAAACTTCAAGAATGGCATGGAGCTGACACTCAAGCAACTCGCAGCCGCTTTCAATAGATTCAACATCAAGGTGATCGAGCCGCTAGGTGCAAAATTCGATCCGCATCAGCATCAGGCCATGTGTGCGATAGATTCCGACCTGGCCCCCAACACCGTGTTGCAGGTGATGCAAAAAGGCTACATGTTGAACGACCGGATAATCCGCCCGGCACTGGTCACGGTTTCGAAAGCCAAAGAGTCTTGAAGACTTGAAATTCCAGCCCGAACCCCCACTTCGAATATCAATATAAACCTTCACAAGGATCAAATCATGGGAAAAATTATCGGCATTGACCTGGGCACCACCAATTCGTGTGTGGCCGTGATGGAGAACGGCAAGCCCAAGGTGATAGAAAACTCCGAGGGCGCACGTACTACTCCTTCCATCGTTGCCTACACGGAAGACGGCGAAATTCTGATGGGTGCTTCTGCCAAGCGGCAGGCGGTCACCAATCCGAAAAACACCCTGTTCGCGGTGAAACGCCTGATCGGTCGCCGTTTCAACGAAGAAATGGTGCAGAAGGACATCAAGATGGTGCCCTACAGCATCATCAAGGCTGACAACAATGACGCGTGGGTGGAAGTGCGTGGCAAGAAAATTGCGCCACCGGAAATTTCTGCGCAGGTGCTGATAAAAATGAAGAAGACCGCCGAAGACTATCTGGGTGAGCCGGTTACCGAAGCGGTCATCACTGTCCCGGCTTACTTCAACGATTCGCAGCGCCAGGCAACCAAGGATGCCGGGCGTATCGCTGGTCTGGAAGTCAAGCGCATCATCAACGAACCGACTGCAGCAGCGCTGGCTTTCGGCATGGACAAGAAAGAGGGGGATCGCAAGGTGGCAGTGTATGACCTGGGCGGTGGTACCTTCGACATTTCCATCATCGAGATTGCGGAAGTGGAAGGCGAGCACCAGTTCGAAGTGCTGGCCACCAACGGTGATACTTTCCTCGGTGGCGAGGATTTTGACTCGCGTGTGATTGAATATCTCACGGATGAGTTCAAGAAAGAAAGTGGCATCGACCTGAAAAAAGACATGCTTGCACTGCAGCGCCTGAAAGATGCAGCGGAAAAAGCCAAGATCGAGCTGTCATCCAGCCAGCAGACCGAGGTCAACTTGCCCTACATTACGGCAGATGCCTCCGGCCCCAAGCATCTCGCGGTCAAAATCACCCGTGCCAAGCTGGAGAGCCTGGTGGAAGAACTGATCGAGCGTACCGTGGGACCTTGCCGCATGGCCATCAAGGATGCGGGTGTGAACATTGCCGACATCGAGGATATCATTCTGGTGGGTGGGCAGTCGCGCATGCCCAAGGTGCAGGACAAGGTCAGGGAAATCTTTGGCAAGGAACCGCGCAAGGATGTGAATCCGGACGAAGCGGTGGCCATGGGCGCAGCCATCCAGGGTGGCGTGTTGCAAGGCGAGGTGAAAGACGTGTTGCTGCTGGATGTCACCCCGCTGTCGCTGGGCATCGAAACCATGGGTGGAGTGATGACCAAGCTGATCCAGAAAAACACCACCATCCCGACCAAGGCGCAGCAGGTGTTTTCCACCGCCGACGACAATCAGACGGCAGTGACCATCCATGTCCTGCAAGGCGAGCGGGATCTGGCATCCGGCAACAAGAGCCTGGGACAGTTCAATCTGAGCGATATTCCCCCCTCGCCGCGTGGCATGCCGCAAATCGAGGTGGTGTTCGACATCGACGCCAATGGCATACTGCATGTGTCAGCCAAGGACAAGGCGACCGGCAAGGAAAACAAGATCAAGATCCAGGCAAGTTCGGGTCTGTCGGATGAAGAAGTCCAGCGCATGGTGAAAGACGCTGAAGCCCATGCGGAGGAAGATCACAAAGTGCTTGAACTGGTCACCGCCCGCAACCAGTGTGACGCGATGATACATTCGGTGAGAAAGTCACTGAAAGAATATGGCGACAAGCTGGAGGACAACGAGAAATTCAATATCGAGGCCGCGTTGAAGGACGCCGAGGACGCGCTCAAGTCTGACAGCAAGGACATCATTGAGGCAAAAACTCAGGCGCTGACGGAAGCTTCGCACAAGCTGGCAGAGAAAATGTATAGCCAGGAGCAAGCTCAGTCCGGTGCGGGATCGGAACCAGCGCATGGCGGTGGAGGTGAAAAGCCGGTGGAAGGTGATGTGGTCGATGCCGAGTTTGAGGAAGTGAAAGACAAGAAATAAGCAGGTGCTTGAATTGCCAAGGCGCAGAGGCGTGGAGAAGCGATTGAATGATTCTCCGCTGTACTCTGCGTTTTTGGCATTTAGCGGAAAAAGTGTAACAAGCTGAACGTGCGGTAATCTCCAGTGACTCTCCTGTTCAATAGGGAATGGGAGGAAGCAAGGTAGTCACCGTCGTTGGGAGACTTATTCAGCGGCATGCATCGTGCCCTGGCAACAGGAAAATAATATGAGCAAACGCGATTACTATGAAGTGCTGGGGATTAACCGCGACGCCAGCGAAGACGAGATCAAGAAGGCTTATCGCAAACTGGCGATGAAGCATCATCCGGATCGCAATCCGGATAACCCCAAGTCGGAGGAACATTTCAAGGAGGCCAAAGAGGCTTATGAAATTCTATCCGACGCCAGCAAGCGCACGGCTTACGATCAGTATGGTCACGCCGGAGTGGATTCCGGCAGCGCGGGTGCCGGTGGCGGTGCGCACGGATTTACCGACTCGTTCAGCGATATTTTCGGTGATATTTTCGGGGGGCGCGCCGGAGGACAGTCCAATGTCTATCGTGGCGCGGATCTGCGCTACAACCTGGAAGTCACGCTGGAACAGGCTGCGCGTGGCACTGAAACCAAAATTCGCATTCCCACGATGGAAGCCTGCGAAACCTGTCATGGCAGCGGCGCCAAAGCCGGCACCACACCTGTCACCTGTCCTACCTGCAACGGCCATGGCCAAGTGAGGATGCAGCAGGGGTTTTTCTCGATCCAGCAAACCTGCCCCAAGTGTCACGGTAATGGCAAATATGTTGCCAGTCCTTGCGGTACGTGCCAGGGCGCGGGGCGCGTCAAACAGCATAAAACGCTGTCGGTGAAAATTCCTGCCGGAGTGGATGAAGGCGATCGTATCCGCTTATCGGGTGAAGGCGAGGCCGGGGTCAACGGTGGCCCAGCGGGAGATTTGTATGTGGTCATGCATCTGTTGCCCCACTCCGTGTTTCAACGTGACCACAACGATCTGCATTGTGAAATGCCAATCAGTTTTACCACCGCTGCGCTGGGTGGAGAAATCGAGATCCCCACACTCGACGGTCACGCTAAAATCAAGATACCGGCTGAGACCCAGAGCGGAAAGATTTTTCGTCTGCGCGGCAAAGGCATCAAAGGGGTGCGCAGTCATGCTCACGGTGACCTGTTGTGCCACATGATAGTGGAAACACCGGTCAAGCTTACCGCGCGCCAGAAAGAGCTGCTGCAGGAACTGGAAACCCTCAACCAGGAAGACAGCTCCCGCCACAGTCCCCGCGCCAAATCCTGGATGGATAAAGTACGCGAATTCTTTACCGAATAAAGCCTACCACTCCCCACTCCCCACTCCCCACTCCCCACTTACCACTTACCACTTACCACTTACCACTTACCACTCACCACTCAAAACCTTCTCCGCCCAGAACAGGCCGGAAACAGTTTTGTTATCGGTGATCTTCCCCGCCTTGACCCATTCCAGCGCGTCAGCCAGTGTCAGCGTGAATACTTCCAGATGCTCGCCGTCATCGAGACTCGCACTCTGGAATACGAGTCCCTGCGCCAGGTAATACACCAGTTTTTCATCGGAATAACCGATGCAGGGATGCAGGGTGGCGAGATAGCGCCAGCTCGCCGCGATATAACCGGTTTCTTCCAGCAGTTCGCGCTGCGCACATGCCAGCGGGTCTTCGCCGGGGTCGATTTTTCCAGCGGGCAATTCGTAAAAATCCCGGTGCAGTGGATAACGGTGCTGGCGTTCCAGCACCAGTTCACCGAACGACTGCGCCGGGGTGGGTGATGTACTCGCGCACCATCTGCTTGCCGTCAGGTAGGCTGACCTGGTCTGCGTGCACCTGCAGCAGATGACCATCAAACACGCGCACACTGCTGATTCGGGTTTCAGTGAGATCGAGCGGTGGCTTGGGCATGAGGATAAAGTCAGCTTGATTGGTTGCCGCTTCAGGGCAGTGTGGGCGCTGGATTATCCTGCGGCAGGATCAGCCGGTTCGCCGGAAACCAGGCACTGAAGCGGCTGCCTTTGCCCGGTTCGCTGACGATTTCCAGGTGCGCCTGGTGGCGGCTCAGCACATGTTTGACAATGGCGAGTCCCAGGCCGGTGCCGCCGGTTTCACGTGAACGGCTGCGATCCACCCGGTAGAAACGTTCGGTCAGGCGCGGCAGATGCTCCGGCTCGATGCCTATGCCGCTGTCCTGCACGGAGAATAGCCCCTGGTCGTCATGTATTCCCCAGCTCAGGATTATTTCCCCGCCGTCGGCCGTATAGCGTACGGCATTGCTGACAAGATTACTGAAAGCGCTGCGTAATTCATCCGCGCTTCCGCGTAATTGCGCATCGGTATCGAGATTGAGATTGAGGTGGTGACGCCCGGCACTCAACGATTGCGCCTCGTGATACAACTCGCGCAACATTTCGGCAACGTTGACGTTTTCTTCACGTACCGGATTCTGCGCATTTTCCAGCCGCGACAGAGCCAATAAGTCTTCCACCAGACGTTGCATGCGCAGAGTCTGGTCGGTCATCAGTGTGAGTGCCCGCTTACCTATTTTGCTGCCAGCCTGGTTCTCGTCCGACAGAGTTTCAAGAAAACCGCCGATCACGGTCAACGGTGTACGCAACTCATGCGAAACATTGGCGACAAAATCGCGCCGCATGGTCTCGACTCTTTCAAGGCGGGTAATATCGCGGCTGACAAGCAGCTTCTGTTTATTGCCGTAGGGTATTAACTGCAGCGAAAGGATCAGCTCCTGCTGGCGCGATTGCCGGACTATCAGCGGTTCGCTGTAATTGCGCGTAGCCAGGTATTCGGCGAACTGCGGTTGCCGCACCAGATAGGTGATTTGCTGACCGCTATCGCGATTGTTGTCTATGCCGAAATGCTGTTCGGCTACCGGGTTGCACCATTCAATGCGGTCTGTTTCATCCAGAATCACTACCCCTTCCGGCATCGCCGAGGTGGCGCGCCGCAGGCGCTCCAATGCCGTGCTCAACTGTTGCTGGCTTTGGCTCTGGCTGCGCATGAGGCGCGCCAGGCGGGCAAATACGTCGCCCCATGCGCCGGTGGCATCAGGCAACGTGGCAGTGGTGGGTGTAGGGGTTTGCAGCCACTGGTCCAGCGCTGTCAAGTAACGCAGGTGATGCACCACCAGCAGTAGCAGCGCAAGACTGTAAAACACCAATGCAATGATGGCATCCAATGCCAGCCACAAACCGGCGGTTACGATGGTGAGCAAAATGATGCTGGTGAGGCGCTGGCGGAAGCCGGACACGTGCATTATCCTGTAAAGCGGGGATAGGTTGCTACCAGCATATTATCCCATACCTGCAGTGCGTGCAGCGGACAAGCGGTAGCCCGAGCCTCTTACGGTTTGTACCAATTCATCTTTGGCAACGGTTTCCAGCGTTTTGCGCAGGCGACGAATATGCACATCCACGGTACGGTCTTCGACGAACACATGATCGCCCCACACGCCATCGAGCAGTTGCGAGCGGGTGTGCACCCGTTCAGGGTGACTCATCAGGAAATGTAACAAGCGGAACTCGGTGGGTCCCACTACCACTTCCTGATCATTCACGGTCACGCGATGCGTGGCCGGGTCGAGCCGCAACCCGCCAATCTCAATCATGTCATCAGCCATCTCCGGTGAGCGCCGCCGCAGCACCGCTTTAATCCGGGCAATCAGTTCACGCGGTGAGAAAGGCTTGGTGATGTAATCATCAGCACCGATTTCCAGCCCCGCTACTTTGTCGCTTTCTTCGGCGCGGGCGGTAAGCATGATGATGGGGATAGTCTTGGTGCGTGCTACGCGCCGCAGCATGCGGGCAAACTCAACACCACTCATACCTGGCAGCATCCAGTCGAGCAGCACCAGATCGGGCAACGCATCATTCACTACCGCCATGGCCTGTTCCGCATTTTCTGCGCAAAACACGACATGTCCGGCCTGCCGCAGGCTGTATGAGATCAACTCCTGGATTGCCGGCTCATCTTCCACTACCAGTATTGTCGCTGCCATCGGCTTCTTCCTATGATTGGTTGGGGTTTTCTGCTTCGATGTTGCAATAGTATGAAAACATTATTGCAGTTTCGTGACAAGCGGAAGACCGCCAAAGTCCACAGCATCCTGTCCGCCTCCGCAGCCCTACAAAACCAGGATTGCCAGGTAATCATTGACGTTGGTGCGGGTAGGGCCGGTGACAATCAAATCATCCAGTTGATTAAAAAAAGTATAGGAATCATTGTCAGCGAGCGCAGTTGCGGCGCTGCTACCCAGTTGCCGGGCACGGTACAATGAATCCGGTGCGGCAATTGCGCCGGCGTTGTGCTCCGTGCCATCTATGCCGTCGGTATCGCAGGCAAGTGCATGCACATCCTTGACGCCGTCAAGTTCGATGGCAAGTGCCAGCAGAAATTCCGCATTGCGTCCGCCACGCCCGTTACCATTTACCGTTACCGTCGTTTCCCCGACTGAAATCAATACCACCGGTGGTTTCCACGGGTGTCCGCAGTGGCGGATCTCCTTGACCAACGCAGCGTAAACCCTGGCGACAGCGCGCGCTTCGCCGGTGACTGCATCGCCAAGTATTGCCGCGGGGATGCCCTGGTTGCGAAAAAATTCCCCCGCCGCCACCAAGGAATCATGTGCGCGGGCAATCACACGATTTTCCACCTGGCTGAAGACAGTATTGCCTGGTTTGGGTGTCTCGGTGAGTTTGCCTTGTTTGCCCGCGAGCAGCATGTCCATCACGGCTGCGGGTGCGCTGATCTGATAGCGTTCGAGTATCTCAAGTGCTTGCCGGTAGGTGGTGGGGTCGGGCGCACATGGACCGGAAGCGACATGAGTCGGGTCATCGCCGGTCACATCGGAAATCACCAGTGCCAGTACCGGTGCACGGCAGGAAGCTGCGAGCCAGCCGCCTTGAATGGCGGAAAGATGCTTGCGCACCGTGTTGATTTCCTGAATCGTCGCACCGCTACGGAGTAGTTCTTGGGTGACAACCTTGAGATCATGCAGCGCAACACCTGCTACCGGCAATGACAACAGGCTGGAACCGCCGCCGCTCAGCAGGCACAGCAGCAGATCGTCCGCGCCAAGCTGGTTTACTTGCGTGAGAATTTCTCTGGCTGCCTGTTCGCCCTGCGCGTCGGGAAGCGGGTGTCCCGCTTCGATCACTGTGATGCGCCTGGTTGGCAGGCCGTGGCCATAACGGGTGACAACGATGCCGTTCAGCATCGCAGTTTCCGGCCAATGATTTTCCACGGCCAGCGCCATGGCCGCTGCCGCTTTGCCCGCGCCGACCACCAGCGTGCGGCCGCGAGGTGGCCTGGGTAAATGTTGCGGTACGATAAGCAGCGGATCGGCAGCGGCAATGGCGGCGTTGAAGCTGTCGAGCAGGAGCTTGCGCGGATTCATTTATCCGGGGAATTGGAATTGACCGTTCGAGCGGGGCGCGGCTTGAGCACATTCTTCAAATAATGGCCGGTGTAACTTGCTTCGGTGTGCGCCACTTCTTCCGGCGTACCTTCAGCGATGATCTGGCCACCGCCATCACCACCCTCGGGGCCGAGGTCGATGATCCAGTCGGCGGTCTTGATCACGTCTAGGTTATGCTCGATCACTACCACGGTGTTGCCGTGGTCACGCAGCCGGTGCAGCACTTTCAGCAGCAGATCGATATCCTGGAAATGCAGTCCGGTGGTGGGTTCGTCCAGGATATAAAGGGTGCGGCCGGTATCGCGTTTGGAAAGCTCCAGCGACAGTTTTACCCGCTGGGCTTCGCCGCCGGAAAGTGTGGTCGCGGATTGTCCCAGGGTGATGTAGCCGAGTCCCACATCCAGCAGGGTTCTGAGTTTCCTGGCCACTACTGGTACCGGGCTGAAGAAGTCATACGCCTGCTCCACGGTCATTTGCAGGATCTGATTGACGTTCCTACCCTTGTATTCAACTTCCAGAGTTTCGCGGTTATAGCGCTTGCCATGGCATACATCGCATGACACATAAATATCCGGCAGAAAGTGCATTTCCACCTTGATCATGCCGTCACCCTGGCAAGCTTCACAACGCCCGCCCTTGACGTTGAACGAGAAGCGCCCTGGTGCATAGCCGCGCTCGCGCGCCTGCGGCACCCCGGCAAACAGTTCGCGGATCGGTGTGAACAGGCCGGTATAAGTGGCCGGGTTGGAGCGGGGTGTGCGGCCGATGGGACTCTGATCCATGTTGATGACTTTGTCGAAGAAAGCCAGTCCCTCCAGATTGTGATGGGGCGCAGGTTCTGCGCTGCTGCCGTAGAGGTGTCGCGCCGTAGCATGGTAGAGCGTGTCGTTGACAAGAGTGGACTTACCCGAACCGGACACGCCGGTGACGCACACGAACAATCCCACCGGCAGGTTGAGGTTGACGTTTTTCAGGTTGTTGCCAGATGCGCCTTCGATTCTGAGCCAGCGACCGCTGGTGGGCCGGGTGCGTTTCTTCGGCAGCGCGATGGCCAGTTTGCCGGAAAGATATTTGCCGGTGAGCGAAGCTGCATTTTTCTGGATAGCTTGCGGCGTGCCCTGGGCGATGATCAATCCGCCGTGCTCACCCGCACCGGGGCCCATATCCACCACATAATCAGCAGCAAGGATGGCATCCTGGTCATGTTCCACCACGATCACGCTGTTGCCGAGATCGCGCAGATTCTTGAGAGTCTCCAGCAAGCGTGCATTGTCGCGCTGGTGCAGACCGATGGAAGGCTCATCCAGCACATACATCACCCCGGTCAATCCCGAGCCGATCTGGCTGGCAAGGCGGATGCGTTGGGATTCCCCGCCGGACAGGGTATCGGCGGAACGATCCAGTGACAGATAATCCAGTCCGACATTGTTGAGGAACTGGATGCGACTGGAGATTTCCTTGATGATTCTTTCGGCGATGGCGTGCTTGTGCCCGCTCAGTTGTACCTGATCGAAAAATATTTTCGCCTGTTTCAGCGGCAATGCGTTGATTTCGTAAATAGCCTGCCCGCCTACCCGGACATGACGTGCTTCCTTGCGCAGGCGGGTGCCCGCACATTCGGGGCAGACCATGGAATTGAGATATTTTGCCAACTCCTCGCGTACCGCCTGTGAATCGGTTTCCTTGTAGCGCCGTTCCAGGTTGGGAACTATGCCTTCGAAGGTGTGCTCCTGCTTGTTCTTGCGGCCGCTTTCGTTCAGATACGAGAACAGGATTTTTTCCTTGCCGGAACCGTTGAGGATGATTGCCTGAATGTCTGCAGCCAGCTGCTCGAATGGGATTTCCAGATCAAATTGGTAGTGGCTGGCAAGACTCGTCAGCATCTGGAAATAGAATTGATTGCGTCGGTCCCAGCCCTTGATTGCGCCGGCAGCCAGCGACAGATGCGGGAAAGCGACAACCCGCCTGGGATCAAAGAAAGTGATTTGCCCAAGGCCGTCACACCTGGGGCAGGCGCCCATCGGGTTATTGAAGGAGAATAGCCGTGGTTCCAGTTCCGGCAACGAATAGCTGCATACCGGACAACTGAACTTGGCGGAAAAAAGATGCTCGTGACCGGAATCCATTTCCACTGCCAGCGCGCGTCCATCGGCATGGCGCAACGCAGTCTCGAATGACTCGGCCAGCCGTTGCTTGGCGTCGGCAGAGACCTTCAGCCGGTCCACCACCACTTCCACCGTGTGTTTCTTGGTCTTTTGCAACTTTGGCAGTGCGTCGATTTCATGCACCTTGCCGTTGATGCGCAGACGCACGAAACCCTGTGCACGCAATTCATCGAACAGGTCCATCTGTTCGCCTTTGCGCCCGACCACCAGTGGCGAGAGTATCATCAGCCGCGTGTCCGCTGGCAGTTGCAATACATGATCCACCATTTGCGAGACGCTTTGCGCGGTCAGCGTGATGCCGTGCTCGGGGCACTGCGGATCGCCCACGCGCGCGAACAGCAGGCGCATGTAATCGTGGATCTCGGTGACAGTGCCGACGGTGGAGCGCGGATTATGCGAGGTCGCTTTCTGCTCGATGGCGATGGCAGGCGAGAGCCCCTCGATCAGATCGACGTCGGGTTTTTCCATCAATTGCAGGAATTGCCGCGCATACGCCGAAAGCGATTCCACGTAACGGCGCTGGCCTTCCGCGTAGAGTGTATCAAACGCGAGCGAGGACTTGCCCGAACCCGATAGCCCGGTAATGACGATCAGCTGGTTGCGCGGCAGATCGAGATTGATGTTTTTGAGATTGTGGGTGCGTGCACCACGAATTTTGATTAGTTCCATCGACTACCGTCATTGGCTACCGGAGTGTCGGTCAACCTGCTAATATACTCAAGTTCACAGTGTTTTCCCAATCTGATTCATGTCCGCATCATCATCCCACGAAAAGATGTCCCCCGTTGAACTGCGCGCCACTGCCGGCCTGGCCGGTATTTATGGGCTGCGCATGTTTGGAATGTTCATCATTCTGCCGGTATTCGCGTTCTATGCCGAGGATTTGCCCGGCGGCAACAACTACCTGCTGGTCGGTATCGCACTCGGCGCCTACGGGCTGACCCAGGCGATACTGCAAATCCCATTCGGCTGGCTGTCCGACCGTATCGGGCGCAAGCCGGTGATTTATCTTGGTTTGATCCTGTTCGCTATCGGCAGCTTCATTGCCGCATCCGCCACCGATATTTACTGGGTGATTTTCGGCCGCATCATTCAGGGCGCGGGAGCAATTTCCGCAGCAGTAATGGCACTGGCTGCCGATCTGACGCGCGAAGAACATCGCACCAAGGCGATGGCTGCGATCGGCATGACCATCGGCACCACATTCGCTGTTTCGTTGATCGTTGCCCCGGCGCTGAATAACCTGATAGGTGTGCCGGGGATATTCGCCATGACCGGCGTGCTGGCATTGCTGGCGATGGGGGTGGTGTACAAGATCATTCCCGATCCGCTGGTCAGCCGTTTTCATTCCGATACCGAGGCCTCTGCCGGGCGCTTTCGCAATGTGCTGCGCAATCCCGAACTGCTGCGGCTGGATTTCGGGGTGTTTGCGTTGCACGCGGTGCTGATGGCGTTGTGGCTGGTGGTGCCGCTGTCTTTGCGTCAAGCCGGTCTGGCAGTAGATCAGCATTGGCAGATATATTTGCCGGTGCTGCTCATCTCCATGCTGCTGATTATTCCGGCAATTATTTATGCGGAAAAGAAAGCCAAGCTCAAACCGGTGTTTACCGTCGCGGTGGCCGTGTTGCTGGTGAGTCAGGTGCTGCTGGCGCTGGCGCTCGATTCTGTGTGGGGCACGGCAGCGGCATTGCTGGTATTCTTTGCCGCATTCAACCTGCTGGAAGCAAGTTTGCCGTCGCTGATTTCCAAGATTGCACCGGTCGGCGCGAAGGGCACTGCCATTGGTGTCTATAGCAGCGTACAATTTCTTGGTGCCTTCACCGGCGCCACCGCAGGCGGCTATCTTTACGGCAACCACGGTGGATCTGCGCTATTTGCATTCTGTGGCATTCTACTGGCATTATGGCTGGTGCTTGCCGCCACCATGAAAGCACCTGCTGCCGTGCGTACCAGGATGTATCATGTGCAGGAAATGGATACGGGCAGGGCCAGCGGTCTGTCGCGTGAACTGGCGGCGCTATCCGGCGTGCATGAGGCATTGGTGCTGGCGAGCGAAAGGGTAGCTTACCTGAAAGTGGATATGCAGGGTTTTGACGAAGAGCGGGTTATTCAATTAATTGGGGGAGAAGCGTAAATGGCATCAGTCAATAAAGTGATACTCATCGGTAATCTGGGCAAAGACCCCGAGACACGCTACATGCCCAATGGCGAGGCGGTGACTAACATCACGCTGGCCACTACCGAAACCTGGAAAGACAAGAGCGGCGAGAAGCAGGAAAAGACCGAATGGCATCGCGTCACGTTCTATCGCAAGCTGGCTGAGATCGCCGGAGAATACCTGAAAAAGGGCCGCCCGGTGTACGTCGAAGGGCGACTGGAAACGCGCAAGTGGACCGACAAGGCGGGCGTGGAACGCTACACCACCGAGATCATTGCGAGTGACATGAAGATGCTGGGCAGCAAGCCCGGCAGCAGCAGTTTCGAGGTAGTGGAGCGGGAAGAAGGCGCCCCGGCCAGCGCATCGGCTAAACCGGCCGCCGCCAAAAGTGGCAGCGGGTTTGACGACATGGATGACGATATTCCGTTCTAGCGGTTCCTTGGTATCGAAACATCAACCCGGCAAGCGTCTTGTTTGCCGGGTTTTTTGTTGTTATATAGATACTCGCTGTTACGGCAGCACGCGCCAGCGGGTGGACATTCCTGCGAGCATGTGGTCGTTGACATGACAGTGCAGCAGCCAGTCGCCGGGCGAGCGTGGCGTCATGTCGACCGAGGTCATACTGGCGGGCAGCACCTCAACCACATCGGTGCGGCGGCCGTGAGCCAGCACCGTCTGCCCATGCCAATGCACGGTGTGATTGTCCTGTTCGTTGCCCAGCGCGGCGACATGCCAGCGGACGCGCTTGCCCAGCCGGGCTTCATAGCCGTCGAGATTGCCGAAAATGCGGCCGTTGATGGTGTGCTTCAATCCGCTTTCCTTGCCTTCTTCCTCGTCGAAAATCATGAACAACGCAGTGAATTCCTGATCCACGTCACGCGGCATGGGGTTCGACGCGGAACGCGCCATCCCCTTGCGGGTGATGACGAGGGTGCCAATCAGGCCGAGGTTCATTTCTTCCTCCCCCATGACATGCGAGTGGTAGAGCCAGACGATTGATGAGGGGTCAGCTGGTCCCGGACCGGCAGCGGCATCTGCGACCCAAGTGTAAGTATAGCGCGCACCCGGCGCGACGCTTGCGCCGGCGCCGCCATCGGCGCCTTCGTTGTCCTTGTCGTACAGCACCCCATGCGGGTGCATGGAAAGTGGCCGATCCGTCCGGTTCAGAAAATGGACCCTGAGGGTATCTCCCACCACGGCGCGCAACTGCGGCCCCAGTATGCCCATCGACGCAGGCTGCGGCAAAGGGGTGGCATAGCTGCCGTCGCTATAACCGATATAGCGGTATTTGGTGTATGTCAGCGTTTGCCCCCACACCCCGAGTCCATCGGCAGGCTCGATCAGGTTTTGAGCGGAAGGAGCATAATTCCAGGAGACCTTTTCCGCAGCGACCCAGTATTCCCTCACCGCCGCCTGCACCGGAAGCGCGCAGCCGACACCGAGTATGAAAATCAGCAGGGTGGCAATCTTGCCCCGGATCAGGCTGGTTGGCGTCTTCATAAATGCCCCCGTGCCCGCCATGCTTCGGTGATGAAGCGGTTGCGGCAATAGAAATCCGGCATGTAATTCTTTTCTTGGGATTGTGTTCATTTTGTTGTTTCGATTGAGTGGAAAGCCGCCGATTCGGGTGACGTAGATCATCTAGAAATTAAATATGGCCGATGCACGCACAGCGATAGGTGAGCCTGGCGTCATGTTATTGTTGTTATGCACAGCCGCAATATATTTGGTGTCAAACAGATTTTCAATATTCACCTGAAGACGCAGACGCTTGTCGATTCTGGCGAATATCGCCGCATCCACCCGGGTGAAGCCTTGCGCCCTGACCGTATTGTCCAGCGCGGCAAACATGTCGCTGCGATGGATCACGCCAAATGCCGCACCCCACATCGGCGTAAAATCATAGCGGTTCCACATCGAGAACGTGTGCCTGGGCAGCTCCGCCAAAGTTGCACCATTTCTGGCGGTAGCGGTGCTCTGCGTGCTGAGAAGTTCCCCATCCTGAAAAGCGTATCCGCCCATGACACGCCACGCCGAGGTGATCTGTCCGCTTATACCTGCTTCAACGCCCTGCACACGCTGGCCCTTGGTTAAAAAGGTCAGTGCTGAATTGTTTGGATCGACACTGATCACATTGGTGCGGTCTATCTGAAACACTGCGGTGGTCAAGGCCAGACTGGGAAGGACATCCCACTTGATGCCCGCTTCCAGGTTCGTGAATTTTTCCGGAGCAAGTGCTGCAGTGGTGACAGTCAATCCGGTAAGCTGCTCGGCCGCACGTGGTGCAAAAGCCTGGCTATAGCTGGTATAAACGGAGACCGGCTCGATTGGTTTGTATATGAGGCCGAAGCGTGGCGAGAGCAGGCCATCGTCGGTTTTCAAGTGAGTATTGGTGTTTCTTTTAACGAAATCCACTTCAAACCGGTCATAGCGCACGCCGACGATTGCCTGCAGTTGCGGCAGCAGCACAATCTGGTCCTGCACGTAGACCGAAGTGATTTTTGTGACGCTGTGGTTGTCTGCATCCGCGGTTCTGGTTGCGAAGGTGATGGGATCCGCAGTGATCGGGTTGCTGAGGGGCACAGTTAGCGAGGTCAGGCCATTACTGAAAGTACCGTTGCGGCGTATGTTATCTGTTACCTGGCGGCCCACTTCCACCCCGACTGCCAGTGTATGTTTAATCGGCCCCGTGTTCAGGACATACGAAAAATCCGTCTGGTTGAAGAAGTTGTCGCGGGTGGAAGAATCATTATAAGCAGCAAGATTCAGGTTGCCCGCATTGTTGACAGCGGAATTTGCAAATACATTCTGGTAAAACTTGTCGTACATGGCATAGTTGGTGCGGTTACGGAAAGTGAACCCGGAATCGAATTTATGCTCAATCAGTGAATTGAATGACGTGACCGTAACATCTGCCTTGCTGCGACGGGGGTCGCCAAAAAATGTCGATGGGCTGGTGTTGACAGGCGCTCCATTAAAGGACGGGATGCCGCGATCGGAGGTGCGGTGATCCTGGAAGTGTTCCATACCCAGGACAATGTTGGTGCGGTGGCTGGGCTTGAGCGTGACAGTAGGGCTGATGCCAAAACGTTCCAGATTTACGCCGTTACGATAGCTGCCTGAATTTTCGTACATGGAATTGAAACGGACAGCGGCTACGTCGTTGATCCCTTGGCCGACGTCAACTGCCAGTCGTTTCTTGTCGTAAGACCCCCCCTCGAATGAGAATTCGCGGATCGGATCCCAGCCGGCCTGCTTGGTTACCCGGTTGATCACGCCCCCCGAGCCGCCACGACCAAAAATCATCCCGTTGGCACCTTTCAATACCTCGACTCGCTCGATGTTGTATAGGTCGCGGAAATATTGGACGTCATCGCGCACGCCATCAGTAAAAAAATCCCCGGTCGAGCGATTGCCGCGAAAAACCAGTGCATCGCGATTGCCTTCGCCTTGCGATACGCCCACACCCGGCACGTAGCGCGCCACGTCAGCCATGCTTTGCATGGATTGATCCCGGATCAGTTCACGCGTCACCACCGTGATGGATTGCGGTACATCACGCAACAGCGTGTTGGTCTTGGTTGCAGTGGTGCTATACGCGGCAGCATAACCCCCCATGGTGCTTGCCGCCACCTTTATCAACGGCAGCATGGCCACGTTGGTAGCCGGCTCAGTGCCGGATGGAGACACTGGTGATTTCTTCACGACATAGCCATCAGCTTGCAGTTCCGCCTGCAGACCACTTCCAGCCAATAAACGGTTTAACCCATCCTGAATGGAGAAATTGCCGTTTAATCCGTGTGTCATCATTCCTTTTACCTCAGTAGCGGTAAAGGAAAGTCTGATGCCTGCCTGTTTGGCAAAACGATTGAGCGCATCTTCCAGCGAGTCTGCAGAAATGCTGAACGCCTGCAGGGTATTGCTGGCAACGAGGGTTGTCGCTGCATGGGTGTTCTGGGGTGGAAGCATCACGGCTGCCCCGAAGCAGATTAATGCGCCATGCAATGCGATTGCAACTTGAGCTTTGCGATGGTGATGGTGAGTATGGGCAACGGCGTGCTTTTGTAGCGATCTTGAGTTTGGGTATATGGAGCCAAAGGCAGACATGGTTTTTTCCCGCGAGGTTAGTGTCAAGTCAAAGGCTGGCTTGCGCACACATATGCTGGCTAGCGGATGAAAAACCCGCTGCCATACGGCAACGGAATAAAAAGTTCCGGCAGATACAATTTCAATTGGTGACATACCCGGTCTGCTGTTGGTCGGCAAATGGAATTGCCGGCTGGGTAGTCGTGGTGGCCGATGCAGCTAGCACTGCCACTCCTTTGCGAAAGGTGGGCAGATCGGAACGCTCCAGTAATGCACAGGGTTTGCCGGAATGTTTGCAATAGCGTTTCGCGGCAAAATAGGCATCGTGGTCTACGCAATCGACCGGACACAACAGCACATCGGCGCGGGCAAGCAGCGTGGGCAGACGATCTGCGTCTCCCTGCTGGTTGCCTCGACAAATCAGCAAACTGCCGCCTGCGGTTTCCACCACGTGGCGATATTCCGGGTAGAGCGCAGCACGTCCTCCCACGCACAGGACGCAGCGCCCCGCAAGGTCAGAACCATCAGCGTGGCTGGAGAGTTTTTCGGTACAAACATCGCGATCCAGGCAGTGTGTCGGAGGAGATGCTGCGGCAGGTGTGGCGGCCTTGATCAACGGCATCCAATCCTTCCCCGGTAAAAGGCCAGTTTCGCTGCTGGTGAGTGCGGATTCAGACAATATCTGCTTGATGCGCAGCCCGGTTTCCACCAGATGCGTTTTTCTCAGCGGCAGTTCGCGCCACAGCAAAGGGATTTCGTTGGTTCCGAACAACTGTTTGAGGATGCCGCTGAATTTGCTTTCCAGCAGCTTCTGCAAACGGTCGGATGGCGGCGTATGCTGCTGCAAGTGACGGGACATGGTTGCCACGCCATGCAGGCAGGCAAACAGCAGTTCGCCGGCGCGAGCCGCGTCCACGAGCGGAAAAGGGGTGGCGACACCCGAGGTGGTTGTTTCTGGCTGTTTCAAAGCCCCTGCTCCCTGGCAAGTCAAATAAAAAATTGGCTGGCTTGCCCGGGAGGGGTTGGCTGGCTGAAATGCCGCTGGCGTAGGAGAAACCCAGCGGCAACGGATAAAGCTACATCTGGCTCTGCAGCCAGTTCTGGATGCCGACTTTCTGCATTACATCCAGTTGAGTTTCCAGAAAATCGATATGTTCCTCGGTGTCTTCCAGAATGTGCTCGAACAGTTCCCGTGAAACATAATCCTGGGCAGTTTCACAGGCGGCAATGGCGGGGACCAGGGCTTCACGCGAGATCATTTCCAGCTTGAGATCGCAGGCCACGCATTCCTCGGCTTTTTCACCGATCAGAAGTTTGCCGAGTTCCTGCAGGTTGGGCAGTCCTTCCAGAAACAGAATGCGTTCGATCAGCGCATCGGCATGTTTCATTTCTTCGATGGATTCTTCGTACTCGTGTTTACCCAGGCTATTGAATCCCCAGTTCTTGTACATGCGGGCATGGAGAAAATACTGGTTGATGGCAGTCAATTCAAGCTGCAATTGACGGTTCAACAACTGAATGATGTTTGCGCTGCTTTTCATGTTTGCCTCCTCAGGCTGGATCTCGTATCAACGAGTGGGTTTTGGAATGATGTTGCGTCAGTGTTTTTTGCATCAGTGCCTGTTCCAGCACTTCCTTGGCGTAGCAGGCGCATATCCCACATTGCTCGCTTACGCCCAGGCAGGCCTTCAAATCACGCATCCGGTCAACTCCGCTTTGGCAGACGGCTTCGCGGATCGCGCTATCGGTTACACCTTTGCAGATACAAATATACATGATGGGCGCCTCAAGTTCACTATTTTGTCAGAATCAGCTTGCCGTTACGGGTGCGACGCAGACGGTATTCCGCACCCTGATGCTGGATAAGCACTTCGTCTCCCTGCGAGAACAGGGCATCACTGTAGATGGGTCCATTCCGATCTTGCATGCCAAACTTGCGCTGGTCGATGGCGGTTTCCGGAACTGCGTCGGACTTGTCCAGGACTGAATCCACTAGTGAACTCATTTCGACACCTCTTTGTGATAATTAATGAGAATGATTCGTAATTATATTCAATCAGGGATGAAAAGCAAGACCTAAAGCAAATATTTTTTCAGGGAACCGATACAGCCAGCTGGGAAGCGTCCCGCTCCGGCGTAATCGCATGATTGGGTTGTTTTTATCTGGTTTCGCGGGTTTTTCTGGTTCACAATGGCAAGAACTATTCCCCATGCCCTGAAATCATGCTGCAAATCTCTAAAAACATAACCATCGCCGATAACGAGATTGAGATCAGCGCAATCCGGGCGCAGGGAGCGGGTGGGCAAAATGTAAACAAGGTTTCCAGCGCGATCCACCTACGCTTCGACATCGGCGCTTCATCGTTGCCGGAGAGTTATAAAGAACGGTTACTGAAGCTGGGCGATCAGCGTATCACCACGGAAGGCGTCATCGTTATCAAGGCGCAGGAATACCGCAGTCAGGAGAAAAATCGGGAAGAAGCCTTGCGACGGTTGCGCGAGATTATTGAGAGCGTGGCCAGGGTGCCCAGAAAACGCAAGCCGACCAAGCCG
>JAPLQS010000017.1 GCA_026399575.1 Nitrosospira sp.
CGGCCTCGAGCTGGTCTGGCTTCCCGATGCCTCTGGCAGCGTAGACACGCGCCAGAACAGGGTGGAGGCCATGCTGGATCAGCACTTCAAAGGCATGCGGGGAGTAACTGCGAACAACAATGTTGGACATGCGCTAGATATCGGGATTTCTGGCCCTTCAGTATAACGCCAATCATCCCAATTAGCCGCTGACACCAGTCAGTGCTGGCGTCAGTGCCAGGAATTATTCAATTTCTTTAAGAGCACGCGGCCGGCCGATACCAAAACCCTGCGCGAAATCCACCTCAAGTTCACGCAGTCTGGCGATCACCTCATCAGTCTCAGCCAGTTCTGCAATGGTCTGAATACCTATGGTGTGTGCAACCCGGTTAATTGATGCAACCTTGGCGAGATTGATCGGATCATGCAGCATAGTGCAGACCAAACCGCCATCAATTTTCAGGAAATTGACCTTGATGTTTCTGAGTAAATCGAATGAAGCGCGCTCCCTGCCAAAGCCGCACAATGCGACCTGGCAGCCGTACTGCCTGATCTTCTGCGCGAATGCCGCAGTATCTGCAAGGCGCAAGGCCGCATCCGCTTCTTCAATCTCAAAACAGAGCGCTCCAGCCGGCACACCGGTTTTCTGCAACTGAACCAGAACGAAATCGGCAAAGCCGGCGTCGCTCAGTGTATCTCTGGTCAAATTAATAAAAAATATCGTCCCAAGTGCAGGCTGGTGAACGGACAACCATTGCAGCATTTGGCTCACGACCCAGCGATCCAGACGCGTCATCATGTCGTGTCTTTCGACAACGGGCAAGAATGCGCCAGGCGGCAAAAGATTGTCTTCTTCTTCGGCCATGCGCAGCAGGATTTCATGATGAATACACAAACCTTTATCTGTCTTGATAGGGGTGATGGCCTGACAATACAGACGGAACTCATCTTCCTCGATAGCTTGGGTAACACTGGCAGCCGAGACCCCCCATCCCGAAGCCTGCTCACCAAAACTCTCATCGAACAGATTTTTCTCTCGCGATTCGACACGCACGGTGGGTCTGTCAGACTCAAGTGCATTCCGTTCTGCAGGCAATACCCTCTCCTCCGCCATAGGGGTATATAGCAAACAGAAACCCGTTACCTTCCCTTCATTATCAGAGTCCGGAATGTACTGCCCAGACAGGCGACGGATCACCCCAGAAGCCAATTCTTGCGCATACTCGTGATGCATTGTTTTTCCTGCCATGACGCTGGCAAGGAGGCTCTCGATCTCTGCGTAAAATTTGCTACCCAATACTTCACGCAAAGCCCGACCGTCAATTTGATCCGGATTCAACCCGAGCCATTGTCTGAACATGGCATTGTGATAACAGCAGCGCTGCTCGGCATCAACGTAAGCGAGCATTGCGGGAAATTTCTCACCCACGAATTGCAATCGTGCCTTGCTTGCCGTAGCCGTCTTTTCGGCCCAGAGATGCAGCTTGATTTCCTGCGCCAGCTTTTCCTCGGTTCCCAGCAACTGCGTTGTGTGACGCGAAGCAATCAGTTCCGCATGCGAGGTCCGGACTGCCATGGCGACTATCGCTGCCACCAGGACTCCACTCAAGAACGCAATCCATTGCAGATCGCTGTCTGTAAAGTAGATGACGGCCACAAGCAATACAACCGTTACGATGGAAACAATCGCCGTTAAATATGGCTGGACTGTACGGAAGATGGGAAAGTCGCGCACTTTTATGTATTTGGCGTTAATCCAGGCTGCAGTTTTTAAGCAGACAGGATATTTAGTACCCAACAGTATAGCCCGCAACTCCGGGCCAAAACGAACTGTTTTTATTTCTCCATTGACAGCGTTTTCTGCTCCATTACCCCTGACCTGCTGCAATACTAGCCATGAGCGGCTTTTTTCTCCATCAGGAATACTTTGATTTGTTCTGCAGAAACCGCCGGGCTGAACAGGTCACCCTGAAACTCGTCGCACTTTAACAGTCTCAGCAGGTCGGCCTGCTCTTTTATTTCCACCCCCTCTGCAACGATCTTCAAGCGCAGAGAATGCCCTAAGGAGATGATTGTGGACACGATGTTGAGATCATCCCGGTTAGTCGTCATGTTCATTATGAACGCCCGATCAATCTTCAACACGTGGATCGGCAGCCTGGCGATATAAGTTAGCGAAGAATAGCCAGTACCGAAGTCATCCACCGCTATTTTCACTCCCATTTCCCTGATAGCCTGGAGCTTGCGGATGTTAGCCTCGACATCCTGCATGATCAGACTCTCGGTAATCTCGATCTCCAGAGCGTCGGCCACGTCCTTGCTGCTGTTCAGCGTGTGCTCCACGGTGGCAACGAAATCCTTCTGCCGCAACTGCAATGCCGAGACGTTAACCGCGATCCTCGGTACCTGCAACCCACTGCTCTCCCATCGCCTGAAATCTGCCATCGCCTGCTCCAGCGCCCAACGCCCCGCTTCAAGGATGAGCCCGGTTTCCTCAAGTATGGGGATAAATTTCTGCGGCAACACGAGACCCATATCGGGATCATTCCAGCGCATCAACGCTTCCAATCCGCTAACTTGCTGTTTTCTGAGATTGATTTTCGGCTGATAATGCAGCGTCATCTGACCACGCTCCAGTGCGCGGCGCAACTTGTTCTCCAGTGTCAGTTTCTCTGCAACCCGGGCATTTAACTCTCGCGTATAAAAAAGATACCTGTCTCCGGAGAGCTTGGCTTTCCCGAGCGCCGCCTCCGCATTCCGGCATAGCGCGTCGGCGTCCCCAGCGTCGATGGGGAAAATGGCCACCCCGGCCTGCATCGCGATGCGCAACTCGTTGCCGTCAATTTCAAATACTTGCTCATGAATGCATGACAGGACCCGCTCCAGGATATGCCCCACACTACTGTCGTCATCGCAATAACCTGTAACAATTGCGAATGAATCGGCATCTAGCCGGGATAGAATGTCGGTTTCATCAAGCACAGCTTGCAGACGCCGCGCGACCTGTCGCAACAGCTCATCTCCGGCGTGCTGCCCCAATGTCTCGTTGACGCTTCTGAACCTCTCAAGATTCAGCATGATGACTGCAAACATCTTCTGGTCGTGACGTGCCGTAACTATCCGCTGGTCCAGGCGATCGCGAAGCAGAGTACGGTTGGGAAGCCCAGTCAGGACATCGTGGTAAGCGAGATAGTTAATCTGTTTTTCTTTTTCCAGGTGATCAAGCGCACACGAAACATTCTCAGCAACCCCGGAGAGCAGCCTTATTTCTTCAGTGTCGAAAAAATTCGCCTCCGACGCATAGAGCAGGAATAACCCAACCACCTTGTTTCCCGCTTGCAGCGGAAATACCGCCATTGAATGATAACCACGCAGCAGCGCCTCATCTCGCCATTGTGTCATCCACGGATCAGTGAAGATATCGTTACAGACCACCGTTGCTTTTTCTCGCAATACCAGTGATGCCAATTTACTGCTGTCCGGCGAATCAGCCCGTACAAAAAACTGCGTGGCATCGAGATAGCTTTCATCAAAACCTGCCTTGGCCACGGCGGTGATGCCCGCCCCGTTTGAATCGAATAAACCGATCCAGGCCATCCTGAACTTGCCCTGCTCCACTGCGATACGGCAAGTATCCTCGAACAATTCTTGCTGGCTGCTGGCACGGATAATGGTCGTATTGATGCCACTCAGAACAGCATACACACGACTCAGATGCGCCACTCTCATCTCTTGCTCCTTTCTTTCCGCGACCTCTGCAGTTAGTGCGGCGGTGCGCTGCTCCACCAGTTGTTCCAGATTGCCGTGAAGCTGAGCTCGCTCCAGCGCCACGGCCACTCGATTCCCGACACCATGCAGGACTTTCAATGCGACAGTGTCGAACAGCCCGTCTTGTGTCCCGGTCAGGTTCATCAATCCCAGCGTGCGGTCGCCGAGCCACAGCGGAACGCTGGCGTGGGAGCGCGGCTCAGGGGAGCCGTCTTTGGCTTTGCCGAGACGTTCGCATTCCATGATGTTGGTCACATAGTTGATCCCTTCCGATTGGAGCCTGCGCTGGCACATGCAATCAGCCTCCAGCGCGCCGGGAACCTCGAGTACCGGTGGCAAATTTTGAGCGGCAATGAGCCGGAAACCGGATTCCCCTTCTTGCAAAAAAATCCAGCCGGCCTGGATTCCAGGCAGCTCCAGAACTCGTTTTAGCGCTGTCTCCGCTACCTGTTGCTGGCTGATCGCCTGATTAAGTCCATCGACAATGTGACTCAGCCCATTGAGCATATCGTTGGAATCCAACAGATCTTTCACCCGCTTCTTGAACTCGTCATTGATGGAGCTTGCCTGGGTCAGATCTCGTTCCAATATCTTGAGCTTGTCGTTGCCGCGAGCGAGCCGTTCGTGGGTCGAAATCAGAAGATCCAGAATTTTCTGTCGGTCGGAAGTAATGAAATGTCTCTGACCACCGAAGCTGATTTCTGCGTCTGTCTGCATTTTCCTGTGCAGATTGAGGTTCATGAGAGCATAGTCGATGCGCGATAACAGGGACAGCAAGAACTCCGCATCATAGGGTCTATGGACAAAATTATCCTCCTTGCTCTCCAGGCCGAGCAGAATGTCCTGCGTATCGGCAAGCGCGGTGAGCAGGATGACCGGGATATCCCTTAATTGATTGTCTGATTTGATCGCCTGGCACAGCCCGTAGCCGTCCAGTTCTGGCATCACGATATCGCTGATTATCAGAGTAGGCTTGTGCTGCCTGGCCGCTGCGAGCGCCTCTTTGCCGTTGGCCACAACCACAACCGAGAAACCGTGCCCCTCAAGCAGGAGTCGCAACGGCTCCATTTGAGCCGGACTACTCCCGGCGAGGAGGATTTTGATACTGTCGTGTTTGTTATCTTTGGGTTCCATGGGTTGCGCCGTACTTCTGCCTTGGTGACCCGCCTGATTCATTAATTATGGTCGCGTGATTTTTGAATTTCCGCACAGCGCTCAGGGTTTCCAGCCATAATTTATTCCCGTCCTGAATATTCAAAAACTACCGGTTCCAGTGGCGGTCGTTCGCACACGTCACGCATCAGAGCGGCGGTCTCACTCAGGGCAAGTTCCTGCAGACGGCAGCGCATGCTCCATGCGCCATCGGCCGATTCTGAAACACCGCAGCTGTGCACGACTTGACCGCCCGCTCTTCGATTTTCGGAGGGTATCTGCGACCCCACACAGTTCATCACTGCCACCGGCAGGTGCGGATAACGTCGCTTGGTTTCCCGAATCCAGCCCAGCAGATTCGCCTGCTGAGTGCAATCACATACATTGCCATCTACCAG
>JAPLQS010000073.1 GCA_026399575.1 Nitrosospira sp.
CACCGAAGGCGGTGTGGCCAAGGCGACCGTGCAGTTGGGCAAGGCCAAGGCCCGCACCACGATTGTGCTGGAGCCGACGGAGGGCAACGTGTTCAAGGGTAGCGGTGATTTTACGGTGAAGCCGCAGAGCGTGATCGTGGTGTTCGTCAAACTGCCGGGACAGGAGGCGCAATCGGCGCGCTTCACCCCGCTCAAGCCCAAGGCCAAGCCCGCGGCCACCAAGAAGCCCGCCAGCCAACCCGCCGCCGATGGCCATGGCGGTCATCACCACCATATGCAGCATTGAGGGGGGTAGGCGGGCGAGCTTGGTGATTTAAAGAACGGCCTCACCGTGTAATGCCGCCTGACGACCACGCTGCACATTCACGCCCATCAATATTACCAAGCCGATAATAAAATAACTGCCGGTAGCCAGCATGGCAAGACGATGATCGCCAGTTGTAATCCAGCTGATCAGCCCGTATGTCACCGGCCCAAGTATCGACGACAGTTTTACCGCCAAGCCCCATAACCCGAAAAATTCCGCCCGCCGGGAAGCAGGACTGAAGAAGCCGACCAGCGCCCGTCCCGCAGACTGGGAGGCGCCAAGACACAGCCCAGCGATGTTGGCAGCCAGCCAGAACATGGCAGGTCCTTCCGCAGCCCAAGCCAGCAACACCATGATGATCCAGCCAACCAGGGTCAGTGCAATGGTGGGGATATGGCCAATCCTGTCCTGAACGCTGCCGAACGCTAATGCCCCCAGCGCAGCGGTGATATTGACCAGCAATACCAGAAGCATGGTATCGCTGGTGTCAAACCCCATTACCTGCTGAGCGTATATCGCCGCCAGTATGATTACTGTCTGGATACCTGCTTGATAGAACACGAGACAGACAAGGAAGCGCATCAGGTCGCGATAGCGGCTGGCATGCTGGAGTGTCTCGCTCAAACGTGCGATGGACTCACGTACTACGCGCCGCCCACCCTGATGTGGTTGCGGCAGCGCCCGCTCTTTTAGATAAAGAAAAGTCGGAATACTGGACGCGGCGAACAGAACAGCGGTTATCAGCATGGTCACAGGTACAAACTGTTCGGCCTGCTGCCCCTGTTCCTGTGCCCAGGTGACATAAATGAGCGAGCAACCCAAGCTTATCAGGCCCCCAACATAACCCAGGCACCAACCCCAGCCTGACACTTTCCCCAGAGCTTCTCCCGGTGCCAGTTCCGGTAGGAAGGCGGCAATCAGATTTTCACCGCTGCCAAAAAAGAAATTGGTGAGAATGATGAGTACGATGGCCAGCCACAAATCACCCGGTCCGACAAAACAAAGCAACGCAGTGAATCCAACGCAGCCAACGGTAGTCACGAACAGCAGACGCTTCTTCGCCGCATGGGCATCAGCATATGCACCCAGTACCGGTGCTGTCAGGATAACGAGCGCATACGAAACCGCCAGCGCCAGGGTCCAGGCAAATGTTTGATTGCCCGCGACGACCGTAACGAAGTAGGCATTGAAGATCGCGGTGATGACAACGGTGGTATAGCCGGAATTGGCAAAATCGTACATCGCCCACGCCCAGACTTCTCGTCGACTCACATTGGCTGCGAGGTAGGGTGCTTGGTCGTGTGGGGTCATGGAGAGCAGCTTTTGTTTGTTGTGCTTCCCTCGGGCTTAAAGCGGGGCCAGAAAAATCGACTTGTTTGCTCAAATATGCATTAACGTAACTGCAGATCAGAGCTGTAAGTGGTTTCCTTGTTGAAATCTTTCCAAATATACTCAGGAGTGACCAATGGTTTGGTGGGAACCACAAATGTCGCCACATCCAGAGCACCATGCAAGGTACGGCCAACCATCTGCATAATGCCCATCATAATTCCAGCTGTCACACCATAAGCAACGCCTTCACTTCGGCTGGTTATGACTATGGTTTTAGGAATTTCCACGACGCCAGTTGCCACATTGGCAATGCCAGTTACTAATTTTTCGCCTGCCTTGGCCGGGTAACTTTCAGCCATGGCTGCCTGTGGAGAGAAAAAGAATAGTGTGGATAATATCAGCAGAGTTCGGAGCATTTTTTTCATTGGCAGCCTCATAATGATAGATCAGACAAAATTAAAATCAGTATCCTGATGATTCTTATGCCGCAGGCAGACCTCCCTGTCAAGTAGATAGCTTGTATCAAGAACTTTCGTTGCAAGCAGCCATTTGCGGGGTTCGGCCAAATACGGGATTTCCAGCAAGCTGTAATGGACGACGGGCGTATACGGGTGGCGTATTGTCCCGGCCATGGGAAGATCTGACGGTACTCGTGGAACGATCCAACTGGTGTCTGTTGACGGGAAGACATTGAAAGAGATAAAGAATAAAATCATAATCTGCCTGATCGGTACAGAACCGCAAGCATGAAAAGCAACAGCAATAATACAATAATCTGGATGGCTCGAATCTGCCCGCTTGTCGGGCGTATTTGGCTCGCCTTGCCGACATGGGTAGTGCCCTGATGAAGAAACTTCGTGTTTCGTCCGTCGTCTTTCTGTTGGGTCTGCTTATCGGTGGCCCAGCTTCAGCAGAAGCGGAAAGGCGACCAAGAATCGAAAAAACGTCGACTGTGAGTCTGGTTGAACAGGCCAGCGAGCGTCGCGACAAGGAAATCGAAGTCAAAGTGCAGAATGATGGTGAGCGTATTCTTGTGTACGTAACCTTTGTTGTTCCTGTTGGGCCGCAGCAGGCATGGTCAGTGTTGACGGACTTCGAGAATATTCCCAACTTCATTTCAGGCGTTCAGACCAGTAAAGTTACCAGCGGGACGGGCAATAATTTGCAGGTCTCACAAAAGGGGGTTACGCAATTTGGTTTTTTTACCTTTTCATTTGACTCGATACGGGAAATTAACCTGACCCCATTTAACAAAATTCAGGAACGTATGCTCAGTGGCAACATGCGAAAAATGGAGGAGACAACGATACTGCTGCCAGAGGGTAATCAAACACGCATCATCTATCAGGCAGATATTGTTCCTGGTCTCTGGATACTTAGATTTGCAGGACAGTTTTTCATCGAGAATGAAGCGCGCGAGCAATTCCAGCAAATAAAAAACGAGATGATCAGAAGGAGCAGAGTGCTCGCCAGCCCCCGCTGAGTAAATAATATGCTTGGACAAGCAGTTATATAGCTTCTGGCGTAACTCAGATCGAATGCAGGCCGGTCTCGACAGAAAGCTGGTGAGCCGGATTAAGTTGAGCTAGAATAAGAAACTACCGTGAAATAAGGGAGCAGATCTGTTGGGTTCACGGTGGTTGGCATCTCTGTTAGTAGGCTAAATTCAATTTCCTTTAATTCATTTTATGGAGCTACAGATGAAAAAGATATTTAAGTCACTGCTGGTAATATCCGCACTGGCATTTCTCTCGCCGCAGGCGGCCATGGCTCATTCAGAAGACTATGCGACCCATGTGGCCGACAAGCTGGGACATGGCATTGCTAACACAGCCACCGGTTGGGCTGAGCTTCCCAAGACCATAATAATAACCAGTCAAAAGGAAGGTATCATTTATGGTGCGACCGCTGGAGTTCTCACGGGCTTGGTGCATGTGGTCGGGCGCACAGCATTCGGAATTATGGATGTGGCAACATTTATGATCCCTACCGACGCCACAGTTAAGCCGGGGTACATCTGGGAAGATTTCGGCAAGGAAACCAGCTACGGCAAGTAACTAACTGACGACAAATGCACCAACAGCGTAGGCTTCCCTGAGTGAAATACGGGGAAGTCTACGCGTCCTCGAAACTTCCCCGCTTGTTCCTCTGATTCTAGTACTGGCTGCCTGTAGTACCGTTTCCAAAAACTGACCAGACAGCCAATTCCAACGCTATTCACCACGCCAAGCCGAGAAACAGCCAGGGTGAGGATGAAAGATGCACGTCGACGGCGCCTGAATGCACCAACCGCCACACGCCCCCCAATTTGAACATTAGTCCACGCAAAAATATGTACCGCTGGCTTCTTATCGGAATACTGTCGTGCCTGATCGCCATGGCGGTTGTCATTATCGGCATTGGCGAAGTGATGACGGGGCCGGCATCCACCGCTGTCGAGTCGCTGTCATCCGATTTTCCGGTCGAGCCAGTGCAGATTCCGCTGCTTGATGCCGATTCCAGTGTGCATGGCTGGCTGGCGCGCGGTGTTCGCGGTGGCGGTGCTGTCCTGCTGGTTCATTCAATCCGCAGCAATCGCCTTGAGATGCTGAGTCGGGCACGGTTTCTGAACAAGCAAGGCTATGGCATCCTGCTGATTGATCTGCAGGCGCACGGCGAAACACCGGGGAAGAGGATCACCTTTGGTCTTCGCGAATCTGAGGATGTGGCAGCGGCTGTAACCTTTTTGCGTAAGACTTTTCCGTCTGAACGGCTTGCGGTCATTGGCGTCTCGCTGGGCGCGGCTGCTATCGTGCTTGCAAAACATGAATTGCGGCTGGACGCAGTAGTGCTCGAATCACTGCACCCGACCATTGAGGAAGCGATCGAGAACCGGTTAAGGCTTCATCTGGGCGAGTACGGACCAGTGCTGCTGCCGCTAGTGCTGGCGCAGTTGGCGTTTTACCTGGACGTCTCCATTGCTGAACTGGATCCCATCACCCGTATCGGCGATCTTAACGCACCGCTGCTGTTGATAGCCGGAAGCGCCGATGAACACACGAAAGTGCCAGAAACCGAACGGCTGTTTGCCGCTGCCCGGCAGCCGAAAGACATCTGGATCGTTCCCGGCGCGGGCCATTTCAATATGCATTCCTACGCCGGCAGGGAATATGAGGAGCGCGTATCCTTTTTTCTCGACCAGCATCTGCGGCGGGCAGACTAATATAAGCTATCGCTTCGATGGAGGGGGTTCACTCGGAGGAAGAATTCAAGAGAAGAACAGCTGTGTCTGGATTTCCATGCTATGGTTGTGCCGACGCGCACTTATTTGGCAGGTAGCCCACGACAAGCCTTGAGCTGCAGCGGCTCCCGAATCAACAAAAAAGTACAAATGAGCTAAAAATGTCGAAGCAAGTCGAAATCAAGTGGTTGAGCGAACCAGAAGAACATAACTATCCAGCAGCGCTAGCGTACTTGTCCCTGCTCTACGATGAACAGACAGCGGCTACGCATGTGGATAGACTGAAACGCGCATCAATAGCAGAGTTCAAAGCAAAGGATATTTTTCGGGCGTCCGGTTTATCATTGCTCGGCATAAGCAACGCTCACGTCGAAAAGAACCAACAGAAAATACAATCGGGACATCAGTTATCGCCGCTCCTCCTGATAAGAGATTCGGTTAATGGAAAGGTTATCGTTGTGGACGGATATCATCGATTATGCGCGATCTATTCCTGCGACGAAGATGCCGTGATCCCATGCAAAATTGCTTAGCAGCATCAGCTTATTCAAGTGCCTTGAACCCAAAAATGAGACTCGAAGCGGCTTAGGTGGTTTGCAGCCTGCCTTGCAGCATTAAAACCCGCATATCTTTCACACAGAGGGCATCATGATAGAAGTCATTCAGTGGACGCAAGGCCTATGAAGGCACCAAGCGAAGATGAACCCGAGGCAACGTACGAGCATCTCCTCACCCTCTGGACATCCGGAACACGCGACTATCAGTCGATGCTTTCTGACTACCTCATGGCCAATTCCATCATTGTCATGGTGATCGGGCTGATCGTGTCGCGCGAGTCACACACATTGCCCCTCACGGTGCTGATTGTTCTCCTCTGCATCTTTGGGATTCTCCTGTGCCTGCAAATGGCAATCGTCCTCGGGCGTTTGTCTGGACAGAATGCGCTGTGGGAGTGGCGATTGAGAGGAATCGAGCAAGATCCTGACTGGCATAAAGTGAAGCTGATGACAAGTCTTCGCCAGCTTCATGAGATCCAACATCCAATTGAGGATCAGCGGAACGAGCCCACAGTGTTTGTGCCGAACTGGGCTTTCCGCCAACATCGTCAGTGGTGGGCTCATCGCGCCATCAGTTTTCCGTGGTTTTTCGGCAGCGTATACGCGTTGCTTCTTGTGTATAGCGTGACCAAATTGCTGAGTGCTTGAGCCACACGCTGACTCGAAAGGACCTCTCTTACGACATCTTATACGTGGATTTTGGAGTTGTTCGTCGACCGAGGAAATGCGGTCTCAGGAATTCGGACAGATTGACAAGTGATAGTCTTACTCACCGGTACCGCCCTCAGCACGAGTTTGACAGGAGCACATAAATGGGAACGACAAGAACAAGAAGCAATTCGCAGCAGGATGCGAGGTCAAAGTGGCGTTGCAGTTTCAGCGTGCAATGAAAAATGGCTAGTCTGCGCAATTTTTTCTAACCACTTTATTGTCTGTAAAAAACTGCCGACCGTAACTTTCAACCCCCCTCGAACCGTATGTCCATGATTGTTTCACCCGTAGAATTCCACCTTAGTTTTCGCGTTTCGGATCTTGAGGAGAGCACGGCGTTCTATACCCATTTCCTGGGCGCGGAACCGAAGGACCGGACCCCTCGCTTTTCGACCTTTATCGTACCGCATCTGCGGCTGAATCTGGTTCTGTTGATCAATGACAGTGACAAACCGCTGGATACCTATAGTCTGTACCACATTGGGTTGGGCGTTAGCGACAAAGCCGCAGTCGTCGAAAGTTATTTTCGGGCAAAAGCATATGGTGCACAAATCGCCAAGCCGCCGCGAACGACTTGGCGAGGTACGCCGCTGCACGAGCTATGGCTACGCGATCCAACAGGGTACGGCATTGAGGTCTACGCGCGGTTGACAGCCGAGGAGTTGGCAGCGATGCCCGCCAACCAGGAACCGACATATCTGGTTCCTGGAACCGAGCCGTAAGTCGCCAGTACCCGTCTCTCAAAACCGCGCGGCATACAGAGGATTGACGTGGTTGTTGCCCTACTGATTTTTCTTACCACCATTGTGCTGGTGATCTGGCAGCCACGCGGACTTGGCATCGGCTGGAGCGCGATGCTTGGTGCTAGCGCCGCTCTGTTATCCGGCGTGATTCATCTCAGCGATATTCCGACTGTCTGGCAGATCGTCTGGAATGCCACCGCTACTTTTATTGCCATCATCATCATCAGCTTATTGCTGGATGAAGCTGGTTTTTTTGAATGGGCGGCATTGCACGTTGCGCGCTGGGGTGGTGGGAAAGGCCGGTTGTTGTTTGCTTTTATCATCCTGCTTGGCGCGTCGGTTTCTGCCTTGTTTGCCAATGACGGCACAGCACTGATTCTCACGCCGATCGTGATGGCCATGCTGATGGCATTGGGTTTCAGTCCGGCGGCGACACTTGCGTTCGTCATGGCGGCTGGTTTCATCGCCGATGTGGCCAGCCTTCCGCTCGTTGTTTCCAATCTGGTCAATATTGTATCGGCTGATTTTTTCAAGATCAGCTTCAAAGACTATGCTCTAGTTATGATCCCGGTAAATATCGTCGCGATCGTCGCTGCCCTGGCCGTGCTGCTGCTCTATTTTCATCGAAGCATTCCGGCGCACTATGACGTGAACCAGCTAAGAGAGCCGAGCAAGGCCATCCGAGATGCGGCCACTTTCCGCATGGGCGGGGTGGTACTGGTACTGTTGCTGGTCGGATTCTTCGGCCTTGAGCCACTGGGCGTACCGGTCAGCGCCGTGGCCGCCGCCGGCGCGCTGATGTTGTTCGCCGTGGCGGCGCGTGGAAACGTCATCAGCACCCGCAAAGTATTGCGTGAAGCGCCCTGGCAAATCGTGATTTTCTCGTTGGGAATGTATCTCGTGGTCTACGGGCTGCGCAACGCGGGGCTCACCGAGCATATTGCTGGGCTGCTCGATTACTTCGCACAGGGGGGTGTATGGGGAGCTGCGTTTGGAACGGGCATTCTCACCGCACTGCTGTCTTCAGTTATGAACAACATGCCGACGGTGCTGGTAGGAGCGCTTTCCATCGATGCCACAAATGCGACCGGCGCAGTCAAGGATGCGATGATTTATGCCAACGTGATCGGCTGCGACTTGGGTCCCAAGATCACACCCATCGGTTCATTGGCAACGCTGCTCTGGCTCCATGTTCTGGCGCGCAAAGGCATGAAGATTACCTGGGGCTACTACTTCAGGGTAGGCGTCGTACTGACGGTGCCGGTACTGCTTGTTACGTTGGCTGCGCTGGCGTTACGTCTGAGTCTCGTGTGACGGAATAATGCGGGAGTGCTTTCGATTGGCCTCGGTCCAATGACTGAATCGATTGATAGGCTTATAACCAAGAATATTATTCTTTAATTTGCTTGCCTACACTGGGAGCGAGTTGCCCAGAGATTGTTAATAAGCCGTTGCTTTTATGGTGCTGTTGGCCGGAATCGAACTGGCGACCTACTGATTACGAAGCGACCCGGAAAAATTTAATTAACATAGAATCAGTCACTTACAGCGCTTGCCATCGCTAAAACCAGTGCCACACAGCCTTGATTTACGTCACTTTTATTATTTTTTGACACAAATTTGACACAAGCTTTTCTCTAATATTTGCACAGTCTGGCAGCGCCAGTCTGTGGTCGTAGCCCCGCACAGGAGCAAGGCTGCTGTGCCTTGTCAGTGATGTTTCGTCCAATCCCGCAGTGCATCATTTATGCGGGTCTGCCAACCGTTGCCTGTAGCCCTGAATTGCTCCAGTATTTCTGCATCCAGCCGCAGCGTTACCTGTTCTTTCTTCCCACTTCCAAGTGGCCTTCCACGCCCACGTTTGAATTGGCTTAACTCCGCATCAGTCAGCGGTAAATTATCCGGGTCGGTCATGGCAGCAGCGGTAATCTGCGCATCCTCTTCGGGCGTATTGAGTAGGATTTTCCGGCCAGATTTAGTAGTTAGATACATAAAGTATTTTCTCCTTGTTATTAG
>JAPLQS010000028.1 GCA_026399575.1 Nitrosospira sp.
TTCTTGCGTGATAAACCATTGTGCGAAATTGATCGGGAACTGATCAGGCGCATTGCGCAGACCAAGGCACAGGAGGCCAGCTCTTCAACCGCTAACCGTCATTTGGCGCTGATACGCGCCATTTTACGCAAGGCTTGTCATGAATGGGAGTGGATCGACAAGGTTCCCAAGATCAAGCTGTTTCCGGAGCCTAGGCGTCGCATCCGTTGGCTGACACCTGAGCAAGTAAAGACGCTACTCGGAGAATTGCCGCCACATCAGCAGGACCTGGTGATATTCGCTTTGTCCACTGGATTGAGGCAGTCGAATGTGCTCAAGTTGGAATGGAGTCAGGTTGATCTGGAACGTCGAGCGGCCTGGATACATCCTGATCAAGCCAAAGCGAGAAGAGCAATTCATGTCCCGCTTAATTCGGTTGCCTTGGCGGTATTGCTTCGACAAGTCGGCAAACACCCCACCAGGGTGTTTACGTATCATGGCCGCCCCGTTGCATGGGCGAACACCCACGCGTGGAAGGAAGGGCTGATACGGGCGGGTATCAAGGATTTTAGATGGCACGATCTGCGTCACACCTGGGCAAGCTGGTTAGCGCAACAAGGCACGCCCATGAATGTGTTGCAGGAACTCGGTGGATGGGAGTCGGAAGAGATGGTGAGGCGTTATGCTCACTTGTCGAAGCCGCAACTCATGCAGCATTCCGAGTTGGTGTCGAATGTCCTTGAGAGCACAATTTTGACACGTTTGGAAAAAGAAAAAGGTTAGTGGTTAAGCTAACTTTTTGATTAATGGTAGCGAATCCCAGACTCGAACTGGGGACCAACGGATTATGATTCCGCTGCTCTAACCGCTGAGCTAATTCGCCACGTGCAGACCCGAAAGAGGTGGCATTGTGCCTTCGGAGGGGTGCTCTGTCAATATTGACAAGGGGTTGCGCCAGGCTGCATATGGTTTTGCCACGACAAATAAGTCGCTCAGTCTGGTTCGCGTGGATTCATTTGTGTGCGGGATGCGTGCTCACAGCCTCTTTGTATTCATGCTGGTTCGGGTGAGGCGGCGATATACCCCATCCCGCCCGATGCGAAGCGCCTGTATAATCATTAAACCTAGGTCCGGCAGTTGATCGCTCATTTTTCAGTTTAACACCATGACACATAGTAATTTTTTGCAGTATTTGGCCTTCACCCTTGGGGTGAGTTCGCGACAGGGTAGATTGCACGATTTTTGCAGCACATGGCTGCGTTGCAACTCCCTGGAGTGGAACAACCATTCCGCGTCGTGGCGCCTTGCCCTGCACCCCAAAAACCGCACACTCTACCCCGTCCAACTGCCGGATTCAGGTCGATGAAATTCGATATCGTCATTATCGGCGGCGGACTGGTGGGGGCGAGCCTGGCGCTCGCGCTCAAAGACAGCGGCTTGAAAATAGCTTTGGTGGAATCACGCCTCCCTGCTCCTCTGCCTGCTGACACCAGTTGGGATAGCCGAATTTACGCCATCAGCCCTGGCAGTGCTGCATTCCTGCAAACCCTTAATGTGTGGCAGACGCTCGCTGCCGCGCGCATAACGCCGGTTCATGAAATGCAGGTGTTTGGGGATGACAGCGCCACGCAGCTTGATTTCAGCGCTTACGATACCGGCTTGCCGGAGCTGGCTTTTATCGCGGAAAACCGCCAGCTTCAAGCTGCCGTATGGAAGGCGCTCAAGCGCCGGAAGAAGGACCTGACAATTTTCTGTCCCGCGCAATGTGCCTCGATAGCATGGAATGAATCTCAGGCTGATTTGCAGTTGGCAGATGGCAGTGTGTTACAGGCTGCATTAATCGTCGGTGCGGATGGCCTGAATTCCTGGGTGCGGAAACAGGCGGAAATTGAGGTTAAGCAACATTCTTACCAACAAATCGGTGTGGTGGCAAATTTCAGTACAGAGCTGTCCCATCGCAATGTTGCTCGCCAGTGGTTTCGCCGGGATGGAGTGCTGGCGCTGCTGCCACTGCCGGACAAACTGGTATCGATGGTGTGGTCGGCAAATGAAGAGCAGGCCCGGGTGCTGCTTGCTTTGCCGGAAGCGGAATTGTGCCGCCAGGTTGCCGAGGCTTCCTGCCGTGCATTGGGTAAATTGCAGCTCGTCACGCCACCGGCAGCATTTCCACTGAATTTTGTACACGTGAAGAAACTGGTGCAACCTCGGCTTGCGCTTATAGGTGATGCCGCCCATGGTATTCACCCTCTGGCTGGGCAGGGTGTGAATCTGGGTTTGCGCGATGCGCGCGCACTGGCTGCAACTCTTATGGCGCGAGAATCACAACCGGATTGTGGCGACTACCGGTTGCTGCGCCGTTACGAACGGGCGCGCAAGGAAGACATCCTGGCGATGGAACTTGTTACTGACAATCTGCAAAAATTGTTTAACAACGCCAATCCGACGCTTGCCCGTTTGCGTAATTTGGGGTTTGGCATCACTAACCATCTGCCGTTGATAAAAAACCGTCTGATGCAACATTCACTGAGTTGAATTTTCGAACCGGCAGATTTCGCAGTCTGGCAGCACGAGTATGCCGTTAATATTTTTTCTTGAACTGGAGCAACTATGGTTATGCGTTTAGGCTTTCTGCTTCCTTTTTTGCTGCTCTGCCTTTTCCCCGGTGCGGCTATTGCCGATGAGGCGTCATTGAGGAAGGCTCTCCAGGTACATTTCCCCGGTGATAAGATTGAAAGCCTGAAAAAAACTCCTTATCTGGGGTTATACGAAGTAGTGGTTGGCGGCGGATTATTTTATACCGACGAGAAAGCGAGCTACTTTTTCTCCGGCCATGTGATTGATCCGAAAACCGGGCAAAGTCTGACCGACGGGCGCCTGCAACAGGTCAAGGAATCGCGGCGGATAAGCATTGATTCCCTGCCGCTGGAGTTGGCAATCAAGGCAGTCAGGGGCAACGGCAAGCGCCGGGTAGCTGTTTTCTCTGATCCGAATTGCCCTTATTGCAAGCGTTTGGAAGCCGAGCTGAGCAAGATCACCGATGTCACTGTCTATACGCTGCTTTATCCGGTGCTGGGTAGCGGCTCGGTCGCGACAGCTACGGCGATATGGTGTTCCGCTGACCGGCTCAAAGCATGGGATGATTTCATGCTGAAAGGCATTGCTCCGGCCGCCAAGGGCTGTGAAACGCCGATTGCTACACTTATTCAGGTGGGCCAGAAACACAGTGTGAGCGGCACCCCGACATTAATTTTTGCCGATGGATCGGTTGCGCCAGGAATGATACCCGGTGAAATGATCGAGAAGAAGCTGAACGCCGTACCGGCAAAATGAAGCAGTCAACAACCTGACTGCTTTATGGCGTATAGCCGTTCGGCATTAATACCCACATCTTGCCGCTCTGTTTCATTTTCCCCGCCTGATTTCCCGCTTCCGGGCCAAAACCCCAGAAGAAATCGGCGCGCACACCGCCTTTGATGGCCCCACCGGTATCCTGCGCCACCATCAGTCGCTGCAGTTGTTTGTCGCTGTTGGGCCAGGTAGTGGCAAGGAACACCGGTGCGCCCTGGGGTATGGCGCGAGGATCAATTGCAATGCTTCTGCCCGCAGTCAGGGGTACGCCGAGTGCGCCCAGCGGCCCCGGCAGGTCGGCAGGCAGCTCACGGAAAAAAACATAGCTCGGATTCTGCTGTAGCAATTCGTTCAGCTTGTTCGGGTTTTTCTGCCCCCATGCCTTGATTCCCTGCATGGAGGCTTTTTCCAGCGCCAATTCACCACGTTCCACCAGCAGCCTGCCGATGGATTTATACGGGTGACCGTTTTGTTCCGCGTAACCGACGCGCATGATTTCGCCGTTTTCCAGTTCTACCCGGCCCGACCCCTGGATTTGCAGGAAGAATAATTCGACTGCATCCTCCACCCATACCAGCTCACGTCCCTGTAACGCTGCCGTGCCCTTGCCCAGACCGTTTTCGATTTCGGCGCGGCTGTAATAAGGCACCACCTTGCGCCCCTGCAAACGCCCACGCAAGCGCATGTTCCTGAGTTCTGGATAGACTTCGCCCAGATCGACCACGAGCAGCTCATCGGGCGTAACATAGAGCGGATAACGATAACGCCCGGAAGACTTGCGACTGCCTTTCAGCAACGGTTCATAATAACCGGTGATCAGACCATCGCTGCCGCCATCGGAATTCAATACCTGGTGCGGGACGAAACGGCTCTCGAAGAATTGCCGCAGCGTGACGCCATCCGGCTGTTGCATCGAGACGGCCTGAGCGCAGGTTTCCTGCCACAGCGGCCGGTTTATTAACGCCGTGCAGCTGCGCAGGAATGCATCCCATGCTGGCAGAATATCGTCATCCGCCCAGCCCGTCAGTGCACTCCAGTCAGTTGCCTTGAGCGTGGCGATGGCGGGTGGCGGAATCGCCGTCAGCGGTGCGGGGGGGGCAACCGGCACAGTAGTGCAAGCATTGAGCAACAGCAACAACGCGATACTCAGCAAACTTAATTGGTTTTTCATTGGCTATTGGTTAAAGTCGAACTTGGTAAATATACAACAACGGTAAATATATGTGGGTATTACTACTGGAAATAGGCGTGGTTCTTGTGCTGATGTTTGTCATCGTATGGTGGACCAGGCCGCGCAAAAAAGACGATGAGAAGAAAGATTGAAATGGTTTTGTTTTGATCTGCAAGTCCAATTTATTCGTCGCATCATCAGAGCCTAAAGCTTGCTCAGGTGGTTTGTGATCGCCACAAACTGCGCCACCGATAAATTTTCTGCACGCAGTCCGGGGTTAATTCCCAGCACCACGTAATCTTCCGGCTTTAGATGGCCGTGCAGTGTGTTGCGCAGGGTTTTGCGCCGCTGCGAGAATGCGGCAGAGACGATCTCGGAAAATAATTTCTCCTTGCCCGGCTGGACGGGCGCTTGCCTCAGCGGAGACATGCGCACAATGGCGGACTCGACTTTCGGCACAGGGAGAAAGGACTCCGGCGGCACGCCGAAAAGTTGTTCCATTTCGAAGCGGCATTGCAGCATCACGGAAAGCCGCCCGTAATCTGAAGTGGAAGGCGCAGCGACCATGCGCGCCACTACTTCCTTCTGCAGCATGAAATGCATATCATGGATATTTGCCGCGAAGCTGCTCAAGTGAAATAGAATCGGTGTGGAAATGTTGTAGGGCAGGTTGCCGACCACCCGCAGATTGTTTCCGAGCACGGAGAAGTCAAATTCCAGCGCATCAGCCGAGTATATCGTCAGTTTCTCTGCAGGGAATTCCCGCCGCAGGCGTTCGACAATGTCGCGGTCGATTTCCACTACGTGCAGATGGTTGAGCGATTGCAATAATGGCCGCGTCAATGCACCCAGTCCCGGGCCGATTTCTACCAGCAGGTCGTCTTTGGCCGGGTGTATGGCGAAAATAATATCCGCCACGACTCGGGTATCAACCAGAAAATTCTGGCCAAAGCGCTTGCGGGGAATATGACGCATGGCTTAGGGTTTTCTGTTTCCGGCCAGCATCAGGGCCAGTTCAATTGCCGCCAGCAGACTGCCTGGATCAGCGCGCCCGGTTGCGGCCAGATCCAGCGCGGTACCGTGATCCACTGAAGTGCGGATGAAGGGCAATCCCAGCGTAACGTTGATACCGCTGCCGAAGCTGGCATGCTTCAATACGGGCAGCCCCTGGTCGTGGTACATGGTAAATATGCAATCATAATTTTGCAGCTGCGCTGGATTGAACAGGGTGTCGGCCGGTAGCGGTCCGGTCAGATGCATGCCTTCGGCGCGCAGCTTGTCCAGCACCGGGATGATGATGTCTATTTCTTCGCGGCCAAGATGGCCGGATTCGCCCGCATGGGGATTTAACCCCGCTACTGCAATGCGCGGTCTGGCAATGTCGAAGCGTGTGCTCAGGTCATGCTGAATGATGCGCAGTTGCTGCTCCAGGCTGGTGCGCGTAATGGCTGCCGCAACGTCCTTGAGCGGCAGATGGGTGGTGGCGAGCGTCACCCGCATGCCGCCGCCGACCAGCATCATTACCACCTGGCTGTGGGTGAGTTGGGACAGGTATTCGGTATGCCCGGTGAAAGCGATGCCAGCGTCATTAATGACGCCTTTGTGTACCGGTGCGGTTACCATCGCAGCAAATTCGTCACTGCTGCAGCCGGTGACAGCCCGTTCCAGGGTTTTCAGTACATAGCGGGCATTGACCGGATCAAGCTTGCCGGGAACGGCTGACTCATTCAACGGCACATGCAGCACTTGCAGTCGGCCAACTTTGGGTCCAGGCGCGATATTCGGGAGATAGTCCGTCAGTTCCAGCGGAAGCCGCAACAACTGGGCGCGCTCTTGCAGCAATTCACGGTCGGCAATGACCACCAGCTGGCATGGCAGATTCTGTTGCGCGATTTGCACACACAAGTCGGGGCCGATTCCGGCAGGCTCACCAGCGGTGAGAGCAAGAGTTGGGGTGAGGGTGGGCTTGGGCAGGGTCACGGCTTGCGCGAAGCGAATCCTAACGTTCTTCCAGCCGGTATTCGACGTAGGCCCGATCGCGTAATCGTTGCAGCCATTCCTGAAAAGCGGTGTCAGCTTTACGTGCATGGATGGTTTGGCGCGCCGTTTTCCGCTGTCGATCGCTGCTTACATCCTGGGTGCGACGCTCGATTACCTGGATCAGGTGCCAGCCGAATGGCGACTGCACCGGTTCGCTGACTTGTCCAGGTTGAAGCGCGTTCATGGCGTGTTCGAATTCCGGGACGGTGTCACCGGGTGAAATCCAGCCCAGGCTGCCGCCCGATGCAGCGCTGGCATCTTCGGAATGAAGCTTTGCCAGTTCCTGAAAACTGGCGCCGTGGTCCAGGCGTTCCTTCAGATCAAGAACGCGGCGCCGGGCATCAGCCATAGAGGTGAGTTCGTTGGTTTTGACAAGAATATGGCGGGCCTGGGTCTGGGTTATTATCACGGTGGCTGCTTGCTGCCCGCGCCGCTCGAGTAGCTTGAAAATATAAAAGCCATTTGGACTCTGGATTACCGGTGTCAACCCACCTGGTTGCATCGACGCCAATACTTCGGCAAATTTTGTTGGTAGCTGAGTGCTTGGACGCCAGTCGAGCACACCGCCTTTCATGGCATCGGCAGAGTCAGAGAACTCGGCGGCTACCTGGGCAAACTCTGCTCCACTTTTCAATTTGGCCAGAGCGGCTTCTGCGCGCCGGTACCTGACCTCAATTTGCGCTGGCTCCGCCCGTTCCGGCACTTGCACCAGGATGTGGGCAAGCCGATATTCATTGACGCCAGCGCCTGAGGTTTCCTGGCTATGCAGGAAATTATCCACTTCACCTTCGGTCACAGTGATCCGGTTGTCCACTTCACGCTCCTTCAGCCGCATCAAGATAAGCTCATTGCGGATTTCGTCGCGGAATTTATTAAAATTGACCCCGTCGCGCTCGAGTGCCGCGTAAAGCTCCGGCAGAGACATCTTGTTCTCCTTGGCGATGCGGCGCAAAGTGTCGTCGAGGTCGTTATCACTTACTACCAGGCCGGTTTCCTTCGCCATCTGCAATTGCAGCCGGTTGATGATGAAGCGTTCCAGCAACTGCTTCTCCAGGACATCATGCGCAGGCGCCTGTACTCCGCGGGTCTGCAATTGCCTGATGGTATGGCCGAGCATCTCGTCGAGTTCTTTCTGCGTGATGACCTCTTCGTTCACCACTGCAATGATGCGATCTATCGGTGCAATTCTGCCGATGTGGGCGACCTGCTGCGCAACAGCAGTTTCAGCCATCAACACGAGCAGCAAAACAAGGAGGCGAGGAGAGTAACTTGTACTCATGCGTATGAAAATTTTCAGGGGTTACAGAGCAATGAGAATCGGGTGTGGTTTGCGCCACGTACGCGAGCTTATGCTCACGGTCTTGCGGCGCCTCCCGGGTTTCTGGCCGTCGGGCTGGTATCGGTATAGCCGGGAATTCTCTGCTGCAGCGCTTTCAGCGGACTTATGCCTATTCCCATCAGGCCATTCAACTCAAGTTGCAGGAAGACCGCTTGGGTTGTATGCGCAGGAGTAAGGGCTATCTGCGAGTACATGAAGCGTAGCGACCAGCAGCAGGCATTATACTCAATCCCTACAAGTCTCTCCAGAGTTCTGGAATCCAGAAGGGAGTAGTTTATTTTTCCCACGGCCTGCCATTTCTCATTGAACCGCCATTGCGCCGAGATGTCGGCCTGGTGCAGTCCAAAAGGGTTCACAGGGTATAACGGTATCACCGTGGGGTTCAGAAGTGCACCGGGTCCAAAACGGGAGAATCGGTAGCCGAGATTGATTACTCTGCCCAGTTGCGGGCTGTAGCTCAAGGCCGAGCGCACCACGTCGACTTCTGTTCTGTTCGTATCGAATTGGAGGGTTGTGTCGGTCTTGATTTGTGGGGTGAAATGCCCCGTGACTCCAGCGATAAGGTCTATCTTGCTATTAGTCGGGGCTAAACCTGCCACGGTTACCCGCGTTGGTGTGAAGTGAATCTGCTGGCCTACGCTAAGGCTTAAGCGCTCTTTGCCGGTGTTTGCCTCAAGGAAGCGTGAGGTGAGTCCCAGTGTAACCCGGTTGGCATCATTGACGCGGTCATTGCCGCTAAAGCGGTTCTCATTGAAGATCTGTGCGAAACTGAAATCCGTGAAGGCCGAGTCAAAATTGGGCAGGCGGGTCTGGTCGCGGTAAGGCACATAGACATACATGGCACGCGGCTCGAGGGTCTGGGTGAAGCGTTCTCCATGCACTGCGACATCGCGGTCAAATATGAGGCCGCTGTCCAGGCTGAATATGGGCATAGTACGATCCGGCTGCAGTTGGCCGCCCAAATTGGTTGCGCCCTGGTTCGCATTGAGGTCATAACTGGTGTGGTGCATACCAAACTTAGGAATGACATAGCCGTACTCCTTGCGCAGAGGAAAGCTGATACTGGGATTGAGAACCAGGCGGTTACCGGTTGGCATGCTGGCCAGCCTATGAGAGAAGCTCGTCCAGCTACTCTTGAGATCAAGTTCTGCCCCGAATACATTGGGCTTTGTAATATTCAGAGTAAATTCCGGCAAGCGCTGGTAAATTCCCCCGCCGCGGATATTCTGGAAGCTCTGTGTTACCGCCTTGAAATTGACCGATCCGTCCCCCCACAGATTGCGCTGATACGCCAGAGAAGCTTCCTGCTTCATATTCGCCTGACTGGTTTTTACGACATCATAAGCCAAGTCAATGAAGTAGTTGTTATCGGAAACCCTATTGAAATCTACCTTGCCGGTCCAGCCGTAACCAAACCGCTGCTCGTGTTGGAGTGATATGTAATAGCGATTCAGGCTGGAAGTGGTAGCGCCCGGGATTGCGCCCGAGGTTGCGCTCGGCAAGACCTCCAGCAGCAGATTGCCGCTTGCTTGCTTTTCTATATAACGCAATTCATTTTGCAGCATGATGCCGCGGTTGGACATCGTCCGTGCCGAGAAGGTTGCGTCGATGTTGGGCGCGATATTCCAATAAAACGGCACCGTGAGTTCGGCACCGGTTCTGACAGTGTAGCCAACTTCAGGGGCGAGCAAGCCGCTCTTGCGCGTCTTGGTGTCAAGAGAGAAGTTCACCCAGGGCGTATAGGCTATCGGCACTCCCTTGAATGCGATTCTGACGTGGCGGCCGGTACCCACTTTCTTCTTGTTATCCACTTCCAGATCATCCGCCAGCAGCATCCAATCATCATCTCCCGCCGGGCAGGTGGTATAGCTTCCTTGGCGCACCCGGTAGTTGTTCTCGCCCTCGAACAGCAGCAGGTTGGCATTGCCGCGGCCGCTGCCGCCGTCCTTCTGCAAGCCTTTCTGCAGACGATAGTTGACATCGCTCAGTTGTCCGGTGGTGTTTTCCACATTCAGCCTGAGTTGCGAGCCCTCTATTATGTCGCCACGACTTTGGTGTTCGATCCGCACGCCGCCTTCAGCCACGATCTCTTCGGTATCCGAGAAATATTTTATGCGTTTGGCCACGATGAGCTTGTCGTCGCTGCGCACTTCAACATCGCCGATGGCCTCGATCATTTTGTCAACGGTGCCCTCCATGCGGTCGGCATCGATGTATACCAACTTGCTTTCCGAGCCGCCGCCACGCAACTCATCTTCGTATAACGCACCGATTCCGCGTTCGTAGTGGTTCTGTGCTCGCCCCCTCTCCATGAATACAAACTTGTTAGGGTTGACGATCTTCTTGGCTACAGGTGCCGCCGGTTTGCTGCGGACGGCTGGCACCGGTGATGTGCCGCTGGCCACTGCAAGCGGAGGGACGCCGCGCAGTTGAATCTCGCCGATGGTTTCGATGCTGCGTTCATAGTGGCCCTGTGCGCGTCCGACTTCGATGAATGCCGGTGTGCCGCCGATTTTCACTGTCTTTCGTGGAAATGGCGGCGCGTCGACAATCGCATTCAAAGTTGGTGACGGTGCCTCAGCAAGCGCATTGAGCGAAATGCAAAGCAAACAAATGAACCAGGGAATGGAGCGAGGAAGATGCAAACTCATTTTTTGAATGTTCGCCCTGAGAAGGCTATCCGGCCACGGATGAATTACCGTTCTCAGGTTTATAAATATCGCATTACCGGTATCGAAGTGCGACGGCATGTATCCTTTCGCGGTCGGCTTCCAGAAGAGTGGGGCATGCATCAAGCCTGCCACTCAGCCTGCCAGACGATGCTGCATGGGCGAACAAGGTCGTAAGTGTAACAAAAAACAGGGCACAAACCATATGCAAGCCTTGATTATGCGGCCATTCCGGTACGGAATATCGCTGACGGGAAAGGTGTGTCTGACGCAGTATAATCCTGTCATCTGTTCCGAAATAATTCAAAATGACCATCAGCCGCATCATCTTGCTTCGCCATGGCGAAACCGTGTGGAACCGGGAGAACCGTATTCAAGGGCATCTCGACACTCCCTTGAGTGATGTCGGCGTTGCCCAGGCTGAAGCTTTGGCGCAACGGCTGACGAGGGAATCCTTCGCTGCGCTTTATAGCAGCGATCTGGGGCGTGCACATGAAACTGCGCGGCGTATTGCCGCCCGCACGCACCATCAAGTCATACTCGAGCCGGGTCTCAGGGAACGCAATCTCGGCATATTGCAGGGACTCACCCGTGTCGAAGCGAAAGCCCTGTACCCGGAAATCTACGCCCGCTATCGGATGTTCGATCCAGAGTGCATGGTGCCTGGTGGTGAGGATGCGCTGCCTTTCATTGCCCGGGTGGTAGCGTCATTTTCCGCCATCGCTGACCGGTTTCCCGGAGAAACCGTGGCAGTAGTGGCGCATGGCGGAACGCTGGATGCGATATACCGGCATGTCACCAAGGCTCCACTGCCGGGTGCACGCACCGCCCCATTGCCGAACGCAGGTTACAATTGCCTGCTGCGTGACGCGCAGGGGCACTGGTCGATGCCGGTCTGGGGTGATGTGACCCATCTGCAGGACTGTTTGCCGGAAGGTACATAAGTGGTGTCGGCGGGTTGAGCCGCGCTTACTGAGCGTAGTTTATTTCAGATACAGGGGCTGAATCTTGCATATTCATATTCTCGGCATTTGCGGCACTTTCATGGGCGGTATCGCGGCGATCGCGCGTGAAGCCGGACACAAGGTCACGGGCTGCGATGCCGGCGTTTATCCGCCGATGAGCACCCAACTGGAATCCCAGGGGATCGATCTGATCGAGGGATACGCGCCGGAACAGATCGGGCTGAATCCCGACGTGTTCGTGGTCGGCAACGTGGTATCGCGCGGCAACCCGCTGATGGAGGAAATCCTCAACCGCAACCTGCCCTATATTTCCGGCCCGCAATGGCTGGCAGAAAACGTGCTGCGCGACAAATGGGTGCTGGCGGTTGCGGGCACCCACGGCAAGACCAGCACCAGTTCGATGCTGGCGTGGATACTGGAGGATGCGGGAATGAAGCCGGGTTTTCTGATCGGCGGTATACCGCAGAATTTCGGCATCTCGGCCCGGCTTGGCAGTGACTCCCCCTTCTTTGTCATCGAAGCGGATGAGTACGACACTGCTTTTTTCGACAAACGTTCCAAGTTTGTGCATTACCGTCCCCGGACCGCGATTCTCAACAATCTGGAGTTCGATCATGCTGACATCTTCGCCGATCTTGCTACTATCGAGCAGCAATTTCACCAATTTGTACGCATCATCCCGAGCAATGGACTGATCGTTGCCAATGGCCGCGACGAGAGTTTGCAGCGGGTTCTGGCCAAAGGCTGCTGGACGCCGGTGGAAACAGTAGGGACAGCTGCTGGCTGGCAGACGGATGCCCGGAATGATGGCGGAGTTGCTGTTTCTTTCGGGGGGGAGTCGCAAGGCATCCTGCAGTGGGAATTGCTGGGGGAGCACAACCGCATGAACGCACTGGCGGCGCTGGCCGCCGCCCGCCATGCGGGTGTTCCGGTCAGCAGCGGCATGGCGGCGCTGGCACAGTTCAAGAACGTCAAGCGGCGCATGGAAGTGCGCGGCGTGGTCAACGGCGTCACCGTGTACGACGATTTCGCTCATCATCCGACGGCGATTCACACGACACTGCAAGGCCTGCGCGACAAGGTGAAAGGCGCGCGCATCATCGCCGTGCTGGAACCCCGCTCCAACACCATGAAAATGGGCACTTGGAAAGACAGCCTGGCAGGCAGCCTCGCTGCCGCCGACCAGGTGTTCTGCTACACCGCCAATCTGGGATGGAATGCAGCAGAAGCATTGCAATCCCTGGGCGCCAAAGCCGCGAGCCATGACAATCTGGAACAACTGATTGCCGCCATTGCTGCCGCCGCCCGCGCCGGCGACCACGTACTCATCATGAGCAACGGCGGTTTCGGCGGCATCCACGAGAAACTGCTCAAGGCACTGGCCGCAACGGCTGCGGCATGATTCACAGTTGCCATTCCCCGCTGGCTCTGCTGTAAATCCGAATGATCAACGGCAAGACTTTTTACACGGTTCTGGGAATCAGCAGGGACGCTGAGGATGGCGCCATCCGGGCGGCATACAAAACAATGGCGCAACAATCCTCTCCAGACGGGCATGCTGGGGACGCAGAATCTGCGGGTGAAACGATGCGTCAGGCTGATGCTGCTTTTGATGTTTTGTCAGATGCGGACAAAAGGAAACAATACGACGCATGGCTGGATACGCAGACACCCTCATCACCAGCAGACAAGTCATCGCAGGATGGCAAATCGGTAGAAACAAACCCGGAATCGCCAGTTGATGCGGAATCTGCTCAGTCTGAAAATCCGGCGCAGAATTACTCGGAATCCCTGATAGCCTTTTTCAAGAAAGGCGACTGGATCGTGGTGGTCTTCCTGGTGGTAGTCACTTTCGCATCAAGCAATTTTCTGAAAGACCACTCCATTTCAGACAATGAATATCGGATCGTGACCGGGCAGGTATCACCTCCGGTTATTGAGTCGGGTAAATACTCGCTGTCCGGGATTGCAATCGGCGCCGATATTTCGTCCTTGTCCGTAATCGGCACTCCCCCCGCTGCAAGAGAGGACACGGGGAAATACGTCACAGAGAATTACCGATTGGCAGATGGGAATGAACTGCGCGTGGCATATGCGCGTGACGGAAGCAGGATAGTTTATTTGGAAACCCATTGGGGCGGTTCGAAATCAGGAACAACGACCGACTTTGAAGGATACGCCTATGGCAAAACGACTCTGCGGGATTTGACCGACAGGATCGGCAGCAATGGCTACACCTATAGCGCAAGACCGACGACGCATTTCCCGGAGGAAGGCGTCCGGATCAGGCTTAATTCATATGAACTGGAGGAAGCGGGCGCGCAAGTCATAACATTCGTTACAAGAATTCCGCCCGAGAGAGTTGCATACCTGAACGAAAACAAGGGCGGCGCTAAAGCAGACAAGGAATTCAAACTGGTCGCCATCATTCTGGCAGACCCGGCATATCTCGATGAAATATGGGGTTCAGGCAAGGTTCATGATGGAAACTACAAACCAATAAAATTACACTAATCTGCCCAGGCACATTGACTATCCATCATCGTCTTGATTCGCCATTGCTTACTGCCATGCTAAAGGTCTTAGTTGTGCCAATTGTGTTGAAAAACTCTTTTTTCTGGGTGCTTAAAAAAATTTAAGGCGTTTGGGCGAATTTTCCTTCGAGGGATATGTGGGGGATCGTATATTCCTTGATCATTCGTTGTAGGGCAGCTATTTCGCCTATAAAAAGGACAATGCCTTTTGGCAAGATTTCAGCATTTCTAAAAATTAGAGTTTTTCAACAGAATTTGTCGATTTGAGACTGTCACCACCGGCAGAAACACGCCAGCCAAACTGCGCTCCTAACGGATCATCCGGGCTCAAGCAGCATAAGTTGCGAGCGGTTTAGCCGTACGCCAGAATTTCCATAAGTCGTCACGTGTCACGGTGAAATTCTTGTCACCATGCTCGCTGACGACAGTGAGGGTCAACTGCTCGAGCTTGCCCTGTTTCAACGCTGCCAGTACAGGAGCGAACCAATCCTGTTCCAATTTCTTCAGACTTTCGCGCCAGCCGTAGGCGTCATCGTATTGGGTTTTCGTGTGCAGCATATCGAGCACGGCCAGATGATTGCCGGCCGCAGCGGATTGACACCATGCAGTGGCTGTGGACGAGAGCGCCGCATGCTCCGCAGCACCTGCCAGCGCCAGCGCGCGGGGCAGAACAGCATCGCTCCACACCTGGGTATAGGGACAGCCGCTCAACTGCGGCATGGTTCCGCCGCCCCACAACCAGATGCCGTTGATGGCGAGTTCGCCGCGCGCTTCCCGCGCTTGGTTGAGCGGATGCTCGTGCAGCAGCATCTGCACTTCGTTGAAGATTCCCTGCCAGCGTACGCTGTCCGTGCCGGATGGCAGGAGCGCATGAATATCCTGACCGGCTGCTGCACTGAGCGCATGAGTTTGCAGCGCAGGTGTTTCAGTTACGCGCAGATACCAGCGGTCTGGGGTCAGCGGCAGAAAGACCAGTTCCTGCCGGGCAGTCGCGCTGTGGTGTGACGGGAGATCGCAACCGTCTGCGGCGAAATGCCGGTTGAGCAAATCGGCAAGTTGCTCTGCTTCTTCTGCCGTGATCCGGAAAATCTGACTGTCGGCCAGCACGACCTGATTCCGCTCGAGCCGCAGATGCACCGGGTCGGCGCGCAGCCAGTAATGGTTTTCTGCTTGCATCTGCCCGGCGCTGTCGGCCTGCAATGTGAGCGGCGCCACCGGCCAATCCTGCTGCTTCGTCACGCCGAAAGTGCGGCACAGCCATGCTTCAATTCCTTGCGATGCATTTGCGGTGCGCGAGCTTCTTGCCAGCAGGGTTTCCAGTGCGGGCAACGGCAGGTCGCGGTAAATTTCCGGCAAAGCATCTCCCGGCCAGAACAGGGAGGGAACGAGAAGATGCAAATTCATTGTGCAGGAGGGAAGATGAACAGGAGCCGGATGCTAGCAGATTAAACGGCTTCGAAACCGGCGTCCTTGATGGCCTGCTTGAACTGCTCGCTGCCGGTTACTGCAGCGTCATACTGGAGCGTGACTTGCGCATCCTCCAGCGAAACCTCCGCATCGCTCACCCCGGGAATTCTTTCCAGCACATTCTTCACGCTTCTGGCGCAACCCATGCAGGTCATGCCTTTGATGTTGATCACAGTCGTTTGCATTTGTTCTGCTCCTTTTTAAAGATAATCAAGAGCCCGCCTGCCAGCGCTTCAGCAACAACGAGTTGCTGACCACCGACACCGAACTCATCGCCATTGCCGCGCCCGCAATCACGGGGTTGAGCAATCCTATTGCCGCCAGCGGGATGCCCAGCGCGTTGTAGATGAAAGCAAAGAAAAGATTCTGACGGATTTTGCTCAGCGTTGCACGCGAGAGCGAGATCGCATCGGCCGCGCTCATCAGATCATCGCGCATCAGGGTGATGTCAGCGGCTTCAATTGCCACATCGGAGCCTGCGCCGATGGCGAAACTCACGTCGGCCGCAGCCAGCGCCGGTGCGTCGTTGATGCCGTCGCCGACCATGCCGGTGAATTTTCCGCTCGCTTTCATTTTTTCCACTGCGGCGGCTTTGTCTTGCGGCAGCACCTCGGCACGATAGCTGGTGATGCCCGCCTGCCGGGCAATGGCGGCAGCGGTGGCGGGGTTGTCGCCGGTCAGCATCACCACTTCGATGCCCATGGCTTGCAGCCGCTTGACCGCCTGTGCGGAAGTGCTGCGCAAGCGGTCGGCGATGGCGAGGTAGCCGAGCACCTCGGGAACATCGTCAGTCACGGCGGCCACGGCGATGACGGTTTTGCCTGCAGCCTGCAGCGCCGCGATGCGCGCGTCATCAATGGCCGCGCCGCGACTACTTAGAAATCTTGGCGAACCGAGAAGGTATTCGGTGCCGTCGATGCGGGCAGTGATCCCGCTGCCGGCGATGGCGGAAAAATCACTCACTGCATCCGGGCGAATGTTCATGCTCGCAGCCCGTTCCAGCACCGCTTTTGCGAGAGGATGTTCCGAGCCTTGTTCCAGGGTGACGGCAACTTGCAGCAAGTCATGCTCGGTAGTCGATCCTGCCGCAACGATATCGGTCACCGCGGGTTTGCCTTCGGTGAGGGTGCCGGTCTTGTCCACAATCAGCACCTGGATTTTTTCTGCGTGTTCCAAAGCGGCGGCATTCTTCACCAGCACGCCGGTCTGCGCGCCGCGCCCGGTGCCGACCATGATCGCCGTCGGCGTGGCCAACCCCAATGCACAAGGGCAGGCGATTACCAGTACCGCAACGGCATTGATCAGCGCCGTGACGAAATCACCTGCAAGCCACCAGGTGAGCACCAGAGTCAGTGCACTGATGGCTACCACCACCGGCACGAATACTGCTGAAATGGTGTCGGCCATGCGCTGGATCGGTGCCTTGGAACCTTGTGCCTGTTCCACCAGATGAATGATGGCCGCAAGCTGGGTATGGGTACCGACGCCGGTGGCGCGGCATTTGAGCAGGCCCTGCTGGTTCATGGTGGCGGCATAGACTTTCGCCCCCATCTGCTTGCCGACCGGCAGACTCTCGCCGGTCAACATGGCCTCGTTCACGCTGGAAGCTCCTTCGATGACGACGCCATCCACCGGCAGATTCTCGCCCGGGCGCACGATGAAAATGTCGCCCAGCACGAGGCTGCCTGCGTCCACTTCGATGATCTCGCCGTTGCGCTCCACTCGTGCGGTTTTGGGCTGCAGCTTGATCAATTCCTCGATGGCAGCCGAAGTCTTGCCTTTGGCGCGCGCTTCCATCAGCTTGCCCAGCAATACCAGCGTGATGATGGCCGCGCTCGCTTCGAAATAGACATGCTGCTGCAGTGTCAGCAGCGTCACCACTGCGCTGAAAAAATACGCCATGCTGGTGCCGAGCGCGATCAGCACATCCATGTTGGCGCTGCCGCCGCGCAGCGTGTGCCATGCGGCGACATAGAAGCGCTTACCGACCCAGAACTGCACCGGCGTCGCCAGCAGCCATTGCAGCCAGCGCGGCAGCAGATCTTCATGCATGCCCGAGAACATTGCGCCCATCTGCAGCACCAACGGCAGGGTGAGGATGGCGGCAATCCAGAACATGCGCAATTCCGCCTGATAGGCGGCAAGCCGTCGCGCTTTTTCCTCGGCGCGGCTGGCATCGCTGATTTCACTGGCGCCATAGCCCGCTCTGACGACGGCGGCGATCAACTCATCCACCGTCACCATGCCGGGATTGAAACTGGCACGGGCTGTCTCCGTAGCCAGGTTGACCGTGGCGCTGACGCCGGGAAGCTTGTTCAGCGCTTTCTCGATCCGGTTGCTGCAGGTGGCGCAGGTCATGTCGCTAATTTGCAGTTGCACCGATTGGGGAATGACGTGGAAACCGGCCTGCTCGATCGAGCGCACCAGGTCTTCGGGCCGGGTGGTGGTGCCGGCATCGAGTTCCACCCGCACTTTTTCGTTGGCGAAGTTGACCGCGGCATGCACGCCCGGCAATTTATTCAGATTGTTTTCGATGCGCGCCGCACAGGCGGCACAGGTCATGCCCTCGATGGGCAGTTCGATTTGCCTGAGAGCAAGGGAATTCATGATGACGGCGCATTCATGGTGGGATCAGTGTATGCAGTATAGATCCAGGTAGCCAGTAATGAGACAACCGACGCCCGGCGGAATTCACGCCCGCCCTGATGCATGAACCGCGTGAGCGTCAGTCTTCCCGGCGCAACTGCGGAAACAGGATCACGTCGCGGATGCTGGGGCTGTCGGTGAACAGCATGACCAGCCGGTCTATACCGATACCTTCGCCGGCAGTGGGGGGCAGGCCATATTCCAGCGCGCGGATGTAATCGGCATCGTAGTGCATGGCTTCGGCATCGCCGGCTTCCTTGGCTTGGGCCTGCTCGAGGAAACGCGCCGCCTGATCCTCCGGATCGTTCAGTTCGGAAAAGCCATTGGCGATTTCGCGTCCGGCGATGTAAAGCTCGAAGCGGTCGGTTACGTCGGGATTGATATCGTTGCGCCGTGCCAGCGGCGAGACTTCCGCCGGGTAATCGATGATGAAAGTCGGTTCGAACAGCAGATGCTCGGTAATTTCATCGAACAGCGTGAGCTGCAAGCCGCCGATGCCGTCCCGGGGTTTGTAGGCAATTTTGAGTGTCTGCAATTGATCGATCAGGAATGTGCGGTCGTTGAGTTGCGCATCGGTGTATTGCGGGTGGAATTTGCAGATGGCCTGGGTGATGGTGAGCCGCGCGAACGGTTGCGCGAAATCGATTTCCCGTCCCTGGTAGGTGATGCGGGTCGTGCCCATAACTTTTTCCGCCACCTGCCGCAGCATGGTCTCGGTGAAATCCATCAGGTAAGCGTAATCCTGATAGGCCTCGTAGAACTCCAGCATGGTGAATTCTGGATTGTGCCGGGTGGAGATGCCTTCGTTGCGGAAATTGCGGTTGATCTCGAATACTTTTTCCATCCCGCCGACTACCAGGCGCTTGAGATAAAGCTCCGGCGCGATGCGCAGATACAGCGCCATATCCAGCGCATTGTGATGGGTGGCGAAAGGCCGCGCCGCTGCACCGCCGGGAATCGGGTGCATCATCGGCGTTTCCACTTCCAGATAGCCGCGTGCGACAAAGAATTCGCGGATGCACTGGATGATTCCGGAGCGGGCGGCGAATACCTTGCGAGTGTCCTCATTGGTAATCAGATCGAGATAGCGCTGGCGATATTTCTGTTCCTGATCAGACAGGCCGTGGAATTTTTCCGGCAGAGGACGCAGTGCCTTGGTCAGCAGGCGCAGCTGCGTGACCCGTACCGAAAGCTCGCCGGTCTTGGTTCTGAACAGCGTTCCTTGGGCACCGAGTATGTCGCCCAGGTCATGATGCTTGAATGCCTGGTGAACGGCTTCCCCGGTCAGGTCGTTGCTGATGTAGAGCTGGATGCGCCCGCTCATGTCCTGAATGGTGGCAAAGCTCGCCTTGCCCATCACGCGCTTCAACATCATGCGTCCCGCCACGCGCACGCTCTTCGCCGCCGTTTCCAGCGTTTCGTTGCTGTCCGCAGCATATTGCTGGTGCAGGTCTGCTGCCAGATCATCGCGGCGAAAATCGTTGGGAAAAGCGTTGCCAGCCTTGCGCAGCTCGGTCAGCTTGGCGCGGCGTTCATCGACCAGACTGATGTCCGCAGATGTTTTAGCAACTGCTGCATCCGGGTTCCCGTTAATCTCTGACTCATTCATTTCTGTTTGACCTCCGTAACAGGCTGTTAAACGCCTTGTTTCAAACTCGCCTCGATAAAATCATCCAGCCCGCCGTCGAGCACGCCCTGGGTATTGCCGATCTCGACGCCGGTGCGCAAATCCTTGATGCGCGACTGGTCCAGCACGTAGGAGCGGATCTGGTGCCCCCAGCCGATGTCGGTCTTGGAATCTTCCATCGCCTGCTTTTCGTCGTTGCGTTTGCGCAGTTCCGCTTCATACAGGCGCGATTTCAGCATGGCCATCGCTTCCGCGCGATTGCGGTGCTGCGAACGGTCATTCTGACATTGCACCACAATGCCGGTGGGGTTGTGGGTGATGCGGATCGCCGAATCGGTTTTGTTGATATGCTGCCCGCCTGCACCGGAAGCGCGGAACGTGTCGATGCGCAAGTCCGCCGGGTTGATGTCTACTTCGATGGTCTCGTCCACTTCAGGGTAGACAAACACGCTGGCAAATGAGGTATGGCGGCGATTGCCGGAGTCGAACGGGGATTTGCGCACCAGCCGGTGCACGCCGCTTTCAGTCCGCAGATAGCCGTAGGCGTAATCGCCGGAGATCTTGAGGCTGGCGCTCTTGATGCCCGCGACCTCGCCGGATGATTCTTCCAGCACTTCCACCTTGTAGCCACGACGCTCGCAATAGCGCAGGTACATGCGTTCCAGCATGGACGCCCAGTCCTGCGCTTCGGTACCGCCGGAGCCGGACTGGATATCGATGAAACAGTTATTGGGGTCCATCGGGTGGGCGAACATGCGGCGGAATTCCATGTCCGCCACAGTCTTTTCCAGTTGCGCGACATCGGCGCCGACGCTCTCCAGCGTGGCATCGTCATTTTCTTCTTTCGCCATCAGAAACAGATCGCGGGCATCATGCAATTGCCGCGCGACTGTTTCCAGAGTGTTGACGACACCCTCCAGCATTTTCTTCTCCCGCCCCAATTCCTGAGCGCGTTTGCTGTCACCCCAGATGGCAGGGTCTTCCGCCTGCCGGTTGAGTTCGGTCAGACGCGTCTGTTTGGCATCGAAGTCAAAGATACCTCCGTAATTCTGTCGCCCGGTTGTCGAGAGATGCGAGCTGATTGGCGATGGCGTTGAGTTGTTCCGCTTCCATGGGAGTCTGACCCGAAAATGCGACAAAAAGAAAATTATACAGCAAGCTCGGGGAAGCGCTGAGAATACGGGAAAGTATCCCGCTGCTTGTGGCTTGTCGGGAAGAGTATGGTTTTTTTCGTTACAATCACGCCATGGCAAAATTCTTTGCATTGATTCCTGCAGCAGGTTCCGGTTCGCGCATGGGCAACGAACTGCCCAAGCAGTATCTGCCGCTGGCCGACAGGCCGATGATTTATCATGCCTTGCGCACGCTATGTGATTCACCCCGCATTGCCGGCGTGTTTGTGGTGCTTGCGCCCGGCGACAGCGAGTGGTTACGCTATGACTGGTCGGAGTTTTCCGGCAAGCTGGTGGTATTCGACTGCGGTGGCGCGGCCCGTGCCGAGAGCATACTCAACGGCCTGAAAGCAGCGCCGGGAGCAGTCTCCATTGGCGATGACGATTGGGTGCTGGTACACGATGCGGCGCGACCCTGTTTAAGTGCAGCGCAGCTCGACAAGCTGATTGATGAACTGGCTGACGATGCGGTGGGCGGATTGCTCGCGGTGCCGGTGGCTGATACCTTGAAGCGTGGCGATGCCGGCAGCCGGGTCGAACGCACCGAATCCAGAGTGGGTTTATGGCAGGCGCAGACGCCGCAGATGTTTCGCTACCAACTGCTGGTGGATGCCCTGAGCAGAGTGGGCGGGGCGGCCATGACCGATGATGCCGGTGCAGTTGAGGCTTTGGGTCTGCATCCCAGATTGGTGTTGAGCGATGCGCGTAATCTGAAAGTTACCTATCCCCAGGATCTGGCTCTGGCGGAATTGATATTACAAGAGAGGAAAGTACAGTGAGCAGAATCAGGATTGGGCAGGGTTTTGATGTGCATCAACTGGCCGCAGGCCGCAAGCTGATCATCGGCGGGGTCACCATCCCGCATGAAAAAGGCTTGCTGGGGCACTCCGATGCCGACGTGCTGCTGCATGCGGTATGCGATGCATTGCTGGGAGCGGCCGCGCTGGGGGACATCGGCCGGCATTTTTCGGATGCCGACCCGCGCTACAAGAATATCGACAGCCGCGTATTGCTGCGCGAAGTTTATCGCTTGCTGGAAAAAAACGGCTACGAGGTGAGCAATATCGATGCAACCATCATCGCCCAGGCGCCGAAAATGGCGCCGCATATTCCCGCCATGATTGCCAACATCGCGCAGGATCTGCAGATGCCGGCCGCAGATGTCAACGTCAAGGCCAAGACTGCCGAGCATCTTGGCCCGGTTGGTCGGGGTGAGGGCATAGAGGCGGAGGTGGTGTGCCTGATTACCGCAACAGATGATGTCGGCAACTGAAATGAATACTGCTGTTAAGGAAGAGACCGTCCGGGTTTTTTTTGCAATCTGGCCGGACGCTGCGGCACAAAAACAGTTGGCCGAGCTGGCAGAACGACTGGAAGCGGTCTGTGATGGACGCAAGGCCAGGGTGGAAAACATTCATCTGACGCTGGTGTTTCTCGGGGAAGTAAGTGTCGATCGGCTGGATGCACTATGCCATGTAGCCAACAAAGTTCGGGATGCAGGTGTGCAGGCTTTCGATTTCGCCGTCGAGGAAGTCCACTACTGGAAGCATAATCGTATCGCCTATGCGGGAACGGCCAAGGTTCCCCAGGGGCTTCTGGATCTGGCGAATGCTTTACAGAGTGCTTTGTTTGCTGCCGGATTCGCGTTCGATCGCCAGGCTTATGTGCCGCATATAACGCTGGTGAGAAAGGCCAGATGCCAGGCTTTACCTGAATTGGCGCAACCGATAGTCTGGCCGGTGCGTGAATGGGTGCTGGTAAAGTCGGGACAGGCCAACGGCAGATCGGGTTATACCCCTATCGGCCGCTGGCCCCTGACATGACAAGTCACAGATAGATGCAGCTTTCCAGATGCCGCGTCAGTTCTTTTTCATTAACCTTGGTGTAGTCTTTCTCGAAACTGTCGCTTACCAGGGCGCGCACATGGTTTCCCAGGCGGCTATTGATGAGTCCCATGAAAGGGGCTGACACCACCAGAATCAGGCGCTGGTAGCTATTGGCAGTACGTCCTTGCTCAAGTTCGCGTGCGAGCTGGAGGGCAAAATTATGAGCTTCATTTTGTTTCGGGTCGGCGGCGGGTACGTAGGAGCCGTGGCCGTTGCCGTGGCTCTTGTTGTGTCCGGGGCGGTCTGAGACCAGGTCGTGTCCTTTTTCCCTGCTGGCAGCGTGTTTGAATTCCTTGAGTTTCTGTAACCCTTTCTTGGGTCCGTAATTGGCATACAGAGATGCTGCACTTGCATTGGCGACTAGTATCCACGTGATGCTCATATAATGCCTCCATGAGATGAAGAAGTGATGAGAGTGAAAACCGGACAGTTCCATTGCCAGCATAACATTGCGCGCGAGTTTTACAAACTGCGGGCAGCCAGCGAAAGTATAATTCCAGTAACTATGTTTCACCGCGTAGGCTCGGAGAGCCGCTTATCTGGGTTAAACCTGCCGCTTTGAAAATCCTCGCTCTCGATACTTCCACCGAATACTGCTCCCTTGCACTCTGGCTCGACGGCGAGATGCTGAGCCGGGAAGTGCTTGCCGGGCAACGGCATTCCGAACTGGTCCTGCCGCTGCTGCAGGAACTGCTGGAAGAAGCCGGGTTGACGCTGGCGCAACTGGATGGCATTGCTTTTGGTGCCGGTCCGGGATCATTCACCGGTCTGCGCATTGCTTGTGGCGTGGCACAGGGGTTGGCTTTCGGCGCGAGCTTGCCAGTCATGGGCATAGGTACGCTGGAAGCATTGGCGCAGCAAACCGGGAGCGACAGCGTGATTGCCGCGCTCGACGCCCGCATGGGTGAGATTTATCATGCTGCCTACACCAAATCAGCAGATGGCTGGCAAGTAGTGAGTGAGCCCTCGCTCTGCCTGCCACAGCAGGCACCGCTGCTGTCAGGGGATGACTGGACTGGTTGCGGCAGCGGCTTTGCCAAGTATGACGAAGTCTTGCTCGGCCGCTACCATGGATGCATCGGACGCATCATCGACAACTTCAGTCCGCGTGCTCGCGAGATGGCGCAATTGGCGGTACCCGGATTTGCAGGGGGATTGGGCATTGATCCCGCCGCTGCTGCACCGCTTTATATTCGCAACAAGGTGGCGCTGAAGGAAGCTGAACGATGAGCGCCCAGTGGCAGGAAACCCCGCAAATCAGACGCATGCTTCCGGCAGACCTGGATGCGGTAGTAGCTGTAGAACGCGAGGTTTTTCTCTTTCCCTGGACACGCGGCAACTTCAGTGATTCGCTCGACTCCGACTATCATTGCCGGGTACTGGAGCAGGCGGGTCATATTTTCGGCTATGGCGTGATGACGATCGGCGCAGATGAAGCCCATCTGCTTACCGAAAAACTGCTGCAGCAGTTTATTCGTATTGCCAGAGAACGCCATGCAAAAACAATGTTTCTGGATGTGCGCGCATCCAACCAGGCTGCTGCCCGGCTGTATGAACGGATAGGGTTCAGGCATATCGCCCGGCGCAAGGATTATTATCCAGCGATGGGCGGACGCGAGGATTCGCTGATTATGGAGCTGACGCTGTGAACTTGTCATGAGTACCAGGCGCAAAGAAATACTCGAGGAGTTGGGTCTGACGCCGCTGTGGCACAGCCGGATTGCGCAGGGCGCCACGGATAGTGCAACGGATTCCAGTCACCAGGCCGATACCGCGGACGCCAGGCGTGCGCAGATTCTGCGCATGGACTGGACTCAGCTCAAGGCCGGCGTGGCAGACTGCACTGCATGCCCGTTGCATCAGGCTCGCACCCGCACAGTATTTGGTGTGGGCGATGAGAACGCCGACTGGCTGTGGGTGGGTGAGGGTCCGGGCGCTGAGGAGGATGCCAGCGGCGAGCCTTTCGTCGGCCAGGCTGGCAAGTTGCTGGACAACATGCTGGCGGCAATCAGTCTGCAGCGCGGCCGCAATGTCTATATCGCTAATATCGTCAAATGCCGTCCACCCGGCAACCGCAATCCGGAACCTGCTGAGGCGCAACAGTGCGCACCTTACCTGGCGCGGCAGATTGAATTGATCCAGCCCAAGCTCATCATCGCGCTCGGGAAAGTCGCTGCGCAGAACCTCTTGCACACCGATGCCACGGTCGCCAGCCTGCGCGGCAAGTTGCATGATTGTTCCGGCGTTCCCTTGATCGTCACCTATCATCCGGCCTATCTGCTGCGCACACTGGCCGACAAGGCCAAGGCCTGGGAGGACTTGTGTTTTGCCAGAAGCACCATGCAGACGCTGTTGTAATCGGTGATTTAGCCCCCATTTATCCTGCACCATATTTTCCCAGGAGAGATCCATGCGTAATCTGCTGTTGTCCCTGACATTGCTGCTTACCCTTGCTTTGAGCGGCTGTGGCTACAATACCCTGCAATCTACTGACGAGCAGATCAAGGCGAGCTGGGCGGAAGTTTTGAACCAGTACCAGCGCCGCGCCGATCTGGTCCCCAATCTGGTAAATGTGGTGAAAGGTTTTGCCGCGCAGGAAAAAGACGTGCTGCTGGGGGTGACCAACGCCCGTTCCAGGGTGGGCGGGATTCAGGCGACGCCCGAGCTGATCAACGATCCGGCGGCATTCGCCAAGTTTCAGGGTGCCCAGGGAGAGTTGTCGGGCGCGCTGTCGCGTCTGCTGGTGGTAGTGGAAAATTATCCGCAGCTCAAGTCGGATGCCAACTTTCGTGAACTGCAGGCGCAACTGGAAGGCACCGAGAACCGTATTACCGTGGCTCGCAACCGCTACATCAAGGCGGTGCAGGAATACAACGTGGTGGTGCGTTCCTTCCCCAGCAATCTTACTGCAATGGTCTTCAGCTTTCAGGTGAAGCCCAGTCTCGCGGTAGAGAACGAGAAAGAAATTTCCACTGCGCCGAAGGTGGATTTCAGCGCACCGGCGGCGGGAAAATAAGGGTGTTTTCTCAAACGCTGCTCCGGTCGGTTCCCCCGGGGGTCGTGGCTGTATGACCTTCACCAGGCTCGTTCAAGTCTGGGTAAAGCCCCTGATGTTGGCTGCACTGCTGTTTTCTGCTCCATTAGCCGGGGCGGATGTGGCGGTTCCGCCGCTCAAATCCCGCGTCACCGACCTGACCGGGACGCTCCCCACTGCCGTGGCCGCACAACTGGAGCAGAAATTGGCGGCATTTGAGGCGAGAAAAGGCAGCCAGGTGGCGGTGCTGATCGTCCCCACAACCCAGCCCGAAACCATCGAACAATATTCGATTCGTGTTGCCGAGGCATGGAAACTGGGACGCAAGGGAGTGGATGACGGTGCCTTGCTGCTGGTCGCAAAGGACGACAGGACGCTGCGTATAGAGGTTGGCTATGGCCTCGAAGGTGCACTGCCGGATGCCATGGCAAAGCGGATTGTCGAAGAAATAATTGTGCCCGAATTTCGGCAGGGAGATTTTGTTGGTGGCATTGTCGCAGGGATCGGGCGGATTCTGGGTGTGATCGAAGGGGAGCCGCTACCGCCGCCCCATTCCATAACTGGCGCCAGCCCCGCTAGCGGAACAGACACTGTCCTGGAAAATATGCTTCCCATACTCATCGGGCTGATCGTGTTCGGCAAGATATTGCAATCCATGTTCGGACGCCTCATCGGCGCCACGGTAATGAGTACGGTGGCGGGACTCATCGGCTGGCTGGTTTTTTCCTCACTGATCGTTGCACTATTTATTGCGCTGCTCATATTCTTCTTGGGACTGTTTGGCAACGCAGGCGGCGGAATTTACCGGGGTGGACGCGGTGACTGGTCTGGCGGCGGTTTTGGCGGGGGTGGTGGTTTCGGTGGCGGCGGGGGCGGTTTTGGTGGTGGCGGTGCATCGGGGAGATGGTAAGTGAATTTCACGCGCGTACTGCGGCATCTCTTTACTGGTCGAATGGCGCTGCGGCGCGCGTTCCCAGCTGCTTCCCTGGAGGCCATCGAACAAGCCATCAGGCAGTCAGAAGCAAGTCATGACGGCGAAATCCGTTTTGCGGTGGAAGCCGCATTGCATATATTGCCGCTGCTTGGAAAGCAGTCAGCGCGGCAGCGGTCGATAGAAGTGTTTTCCCAGTTGCGGGTGTGGGATACCGAGTGCAACAACGGGATACTGATTTATTTGCTGCTGGCCGACCGTCATGTGGAAATTGTCGCTGACCGCGGAATTCACAGCAAGGTCGGCAGCGAGGAATGGGAGAAAATCTGTCGCGCGATGGAGACCGCTTTTCGACAGAGGCGATTCGAGACGGGGGTGATTGCGGGTATCGGCACCATCAGCGAGCATTTGCGAGCGCATTTCCCGACAGAGCGGCAAGGTGGAGAGAATGAACTTGCCGACAAGCCGGTGATTCTATAGCGCGGTTGTCAATGCCCCTTGTGCGCTCCGATCAGGTGCAATGAGTCTTCCTTGCTCTGGTTGAGCAAGTGCCATTTGCGTATCAGTGTCATGATTACCGCCACAAACAAACCGAACAGAATGATGACGGTGTTAACGTGCACATCGAGACTCACCAGCACGGCATACAGCGCCAGCATGGTAAGTATGCTCAGATTCTCATTGAAGTTCTGTACCGCAATAGAGTGACCCGCGCCCATCAGGATATGGCCACGATGCTGCAGCAGGGCATTCATTGGCACCACGAAGAATCCCGCTAGCCCGCCGATCAGCATGAGTAATCCGATTGCGACCCACAGGTCGCGCACCACGATCATGGCCATCACCACAATGCCCATGGCGATGCCCAGCGGAATCACATTCACCGACTGCCGCAATGAAACCAGGCGTGCTGCCATGACCGCGCCCACTGCAATACCGAGAGCAACCACCCCTTGCAGCTGTGCGGCTTTACTGAGTGGAAAATCGAGCGCTGCTTCGGCCCATTTCAGCACGATAAATTGCAGGGTCGCACCTGCTCCCCAGAACAGCGTTGTAACAGCAAGCGAGATCTGTCCGAGCTTGTCGGTCCACAGCAGTTTCAAGCAGTGCCCAAACTCGTGCATCAGGAATAACGGATTCTTGCTGAGTATGCGGTGATCGACCCCGGTGTTGGGAATGTACAAATTAAAAGTGGCGGCAATGCCGTAAAACGTGGCGATCAGCAGAATGCCTGCTTCTGTTACGGTATCCACCCCGGTGTCAATGAAGGGAAAATCGAACGCCAGAAATATGGCAGAGACTGCGGGTGTAATCAGCACCCCGCCCAGCACCGTGCCAAGCACGATGGAGGCCACAGTCAATCCTTCGATCCAGCCGTTGGCAATGACCAGTTTATCCGGCGGCAGCAGTTCGGTAAGTATGCCGTATTTGGCTGGGGAGTAAGCGGCGGCACCCAGCCCCACGATCGCATAGGCGGCGAGAGCAAAATACTGGTGCGCGGCGAGAAACAGCAGGCTGCAGCCCACGATCTTGATGGTGTTGCTGATGAACATTACCCGCCACTTGGGCATGGAGTCGGCGAAAGCGCCGACGAAAGGGGCAAGAATCACGTAGAACAGCACGAACACAAACTTGAGCATGGGAGTGAGATAAGCGGGCGCATGCAGGTCTATCAGCAGTGCGATGGCAATGACCAGCAACGCATTGTCTGCCAGCGACGAAAAAAACTGTGCCGCCATGATGGTATAGAACCCGCGTTTCAAACTATTCCTCCGGAAATTTTCTCATCAGCAGGCGCTGGATCATACAATAGCGATCCATCCCTGTTTTTGGGCAGCGGGTTTTATACCATGAAACCGCTGTGGCGACTAACTGTAACGGCTTTAATGATGAAACTCCCGGTAGACACTATCCCGGTGACGGGATTTGTGATTGAATGGCCGGCCAGTCTCTCTACCGACACCGTGCAGAAAGCTGTGGCGTAGCAATTCCGTAATGACATTCCGCTAAAAATCAAACAGATGCCTCGTCCCATTCAAGCCCTGATCGATCTTTCCGCACTCGAGCAAAATCTGTCCGTAGTTCGCCGCCATGCGCCGCGCGCGCGTGTGATGGCAGTAATCAAGGCCGATGCCTATGGTCATGGATTGCTGCGTGCTGCCAGTGCGCTCAAGAGTGCGGACGGGTTTGCGCTGCTGGAACTGGATGCTGCGATACGTCTGCGGGATGCAGGCTACCGCCAGCCCATACTGCTGGTTGAAGGTTTTTTTTCCACAGAAGAATTGGCATTGATCGAGCAATATCACTTGAGTACCGTGATTCACCACAGCGAGCAGTTGGCCATGTTACCTGCCTTCAAGCGGCGCGGTGGTCTGGATGTGTTTCTGAAGCTCAATACCGGCATGAACCGCTTGGGATTCGTGCCTGAGCAGTTCCCCGCCGCGCTGGAACTCCTGAAAACCAGTCCCGCTATTGGTCAAATCACATTGATGACCCATTTTGCCTGCGCCGATGAGCCCGCTGGCGAGGACAGTGTCAGCATGCAATCGCAATGTTTCAACGCTGTCGCCGCTGGACGGAATTTACCGTGCTCGCTGGCCAACTCCGCAGCGATTTTGCACTACCCTGAGACGCATGCCGATTGGGTGCGCCCTGGCATCATGCTCTATGGCGCTTCGCCATTTTCTGGCAAGACTGCCGCCGAACTGGGTTTGCGCCCGGTAATGACAATATCCAGCAGAATCATTGCGGTGCAGAATCTCAAGGCAGGGGATGCGGTAGGGTATGGCCACACTTTTCGTGCCGACCGGCCGATGCAGGTCGGCATCGTCGCGGGTGGTTATGCGGACGGCTACCCGCGTCATGCACCTACCGGCACACCGGTGCTGGTGAATGGCAGGCGCAGCCGCATCCTCGGACGTGTGTCCATGGACATGCTGCACGTGGATTTGAGTGGAATCGAGAGTGCCGGTGTGGGCAGTCCGGTAATACTCTGGGGAGAGGGGATGCCGGTGGATGAGGTGGCGCAGTCGGCGGGCACGATCAGCTATGAGCTGCTGTGCGCTCTGGCGCCGCGCATGCAGGTAGTAACGTAGAATAAAAAAGGGCGGTCACTTTGACCGTCCTTTTTAGTTAAGCAATTTCCACAACAGATGCGGAGATTATTCGACTTTGGCTTTGGCGCGAAGTTCGTTGACAGCACCTTCAAACTGCCGCTGCAGCACACGCTGTGTCAGATTATTCTTGATTTCTTCAAACGGTGGAATTTTCAGCGGACGCACGTCATCCAGTCGAATCACGTGCCAACCAAAAGGTGTCTGCACCGGCTGCTCGGTGAGTTGACCTTTGTTCAACTTGGTCAGGGCTGCAGCGAAGGGCTCGACATAATTTCCGGCGGGGCTCCAGTCGAGCTCACCTCCCTTGCTCTTGCTGCCGGTATCCATGGATTTTTCCTGGGCAATCTTGTCGAGTCTGGTACCTTTCTTGATGCTGGCGATAATATTTTTTGCTTCCGCCTCGGTTGCGACCAGAACGTGGCGTGCCTTGTATTCCTTGTCACCCATCTGCGCTTTCAGCGCTTCAAATTCCTTGCGCAAGGCTTCGTCGCTGACCGGATGGGTCTTTATGTAGTCGATCTGATACGCTCGAACCAGGGCTGTCTGACGGGCAATTTCCAGTTGCGCTATGATTTCAGGGTCCTTGTCCAGACCCTTTCTCAATGCTTCCTGGGCGATCACTTCCTCGGCGATAAGGTCATCACGCAAAGCTCTCCTGACTTCAGGAGTGTCTGGCTGCCCCTGGCTGGCACGAGCTTTGATTATAAAATCAAGACGCGACTGCGGGATTGCCACCCCGTTCACTTTGGCCATGGGCACTGCGGGTTGAGCTTGGGCAGCGGTTACGGCGATCAGACCGGAAATACCGATCGCCATTAATTGCGAAAATTTTATGAGTTGCATAAAGCTCCCTCGTCAGTGGATTGAATCGGATAAAACCTCTTGAGGAGTATACGCCTTTACGCTGAGTGCGTGAATATCCTTGCGCATCATCTCCCCCAATGCAGCGTAGATCAGACGAAGTAAGGAGGTAATGTCCGCCACCGCTTTTGGCGCCCTCATGTCCCGCGTGCCGGGCGCTCTCGTCCAGAATTTCAATCTTTTCCGGATCAAGGGCGGCAAGCCTCTGCCTGATTAGTTCGATCGTATTCAATTGCGCGGCGCTCTGTGCTTATTCCGGAAAAACTTTCCGGAATGGCTTGACGGTGACTGCTGCATAGACCCCCGCAGTGACATAGGGATCAGCTTCCGCCCAGGCGCGTGCCGCGGCCAGCGACTCGAATTCCGCCACGATTAGGCTGCCGGAAAATCCTGCTGGGCCGGGGTCGGGGCTGTCGATTGCCGGGCAGGGTCCGGCCAGGACAAGACGCCCGTCCTGTTGCAATGCCTTGAGGCGTTCCAGATGTCCGGAACGGGCTGCCAGACGTTTTTCCAGGCTATCGGGAGTATCTTCAGCATTTATCGCGTAGAGCATCATGTTCCTTTGTCCTCTTTGTCTTCCATATACTTTGCCAACATCAGTCCTTGCAACAGTACAAACGCCAGCATCAGACCCATGAAACCGAACAGTTTGAAATTGACCCAGGTTTCGGTGGAATAGTTGAAAGCCACATAGAGGTTGACTCCGCCCATCGACGCAAAAAATCCAGCCCAACTGGCGTTGAGCCGACCCCAGACCGCTTCCGGCAGCTTGATTTGTTCTTTCATCATGACGCGGATCAGGTTTTTGTTGAAAAACCCGTGGGCCACCAGCAACGCACCGGCAAACAGCCAGTAGAGCACGGAAGGTTTCCACTTGATGAAGGTCTCATCCTGCAGTATCAGTGTGGCGCCGCCAAAAACGCCGATGATGACGAGACTCACCCACAGCATGGTGTCGACCTTGCGATGACGGAACCATACCCAGCCAATTTGCATAAAAGTGGCGGCAATGGCCACAGCAGTGGCGGTATAAATGCCATAAATCTTGAATGCGATGAAAAACAGGATGACCGGGAAAAGGTCGAATAGAAACTTCATGAGTGCGCAGCGATGAGGTCTGTAGTTGGTAACAAGAACGATTATGACAGTTGAAACGGGGAAAAGCTCCCCGGCTTTATCTGGTTACCCAAAGTTTGTTTCAGTGCAAATGCATTGGTGCTGTTTTGCCCTCTTCGGGGAACTCGGCATGTACTACCTCACCTTCCGGGTTCGGGAACAGAGGCGCGCCGCACTCCTCACAATATTCCAGCGGAAAGCGATTATCCAGCAGCGTGACGTGAGTTACGCCACATTCCCGCAGCGTTGTTTCGATCTGCGTCACGGTGTCGCTGCTTTCGTCTTCTTCGCCCACCAGCGCCCAGACAATGCCGTAGAGCACATCGTCGCGATCCTTGAAGGTGAAACTGATACGGTACTCTTCCAGCCACTGGTCAAAAAATGGCGCGATCACCGCACGCAAGCCATTTGCGGGGATATTCAGAGTGGATTGCAGAAAATCGATGGTGGCATGCATGGAATAGGGGCGAGCAAGGCGATCCGCCATGCGCCAAGCAGAGAAGAAGCCATCAGGCAGCAGTAATTCCAGCGCGCAACCCTGGAATAGTGGGCGCAGCGCCTCGCCACCGTGAGCTTGCCAGGCAAGCAGTATTTCCTGTTTTTGAGTTTTGGTCCCGGGCACAGTGCCGATTTCGCTGGCCCCTGTGGTTTCCTGCCAGCGGAACATGGGTTTTCCTCGCGGTACGGCAATGGCACCAAGAAGGTATCGGGTATCGGACAGAAAACGTCCGGTCTCAGCCAGTTGGCGCGGATTCATGTGCAAATCACGCCCCTCTGTCGCCGCCGTCCACAGTTTGCTGGCCAGTTCATGCGTGAGGTGATAACCGCGCGGCAACTGGTCGGGACTGAACAGGTAATCCGCCAGCGAAAACTGAACATCCGCTGCCAGCACGTGCGCCTGCAAATGTACTCGCAGACTGGCGAGCATCGCATCGGGTATCGGGCCGGAGGGGATTGAAAAGCGCGACCAGGTCAGCACTGGTGCGGCGAACATCAGCACATCGTGGCTGCAGTCTTCCCGGGTCAAGACACTGCACTCGATGGCCGCTTCGATGGCATGAATGAATTCGCCGTAACCCGCAGGATCGGTTTCGTAAAGCTGATCCAGCGCTGTTTCCAGATTCTGATCATCGCCCGTGCGCAACTGGGCATGAATCTTCGCCGCCAGCAGGTTTTCCCAGAAAGCGTCCTCGATGCGACTGCCGGAAGCGGCAAGCCCCGCCGCCAGACGTGAAAGCTCCTGCACGGCGCGCGGAGATTTGCTGCGGTGCGGAACACGGGTTTTTTTCATGGCAGCAGTCGGTGCGTAGTGATCAACGGTGCATTTTAACCTAAATCCGCTGGCTGAACGGAGCGAGCTTATGCCGGATGGCAGGCTAGGGGGGCTTCGAGGTGCAGGGGTGGAGCGCATTTCATGTCTGCACCTACTGGAAAGTTTTGTTATTTTTACTAAACTGAATTGAGCATATTTCAATCTGCTGGGGTGACCGTTCAACCTGCAACCTTGTCAGAAGCTCTTTCCCAGTTACCACGACCACTATAGAGGAGCAATAAATGGCAGCTCATATCGAAAGTAAAGACATCAAGGCTCTCCCTGTCCTCCCGTATTCAGATTTGCGCGCAAAGCTGAAGTCCGGAGATATTCTCTTCACCTCGGGGGACTACCTGGTTTCCAAGGCAATCCAGAAAGTAACCGACAGTCCGTGGAGTCATGTCGGTATTGTGTTTCGTCTCGATTCGATCGATCGGATGTTGTTATTGGAAAGCGTCGAAGACATGGGGGTACGTTTTGCTCCTTTGTCGAAATACCTCAATGACTACGAAGACGGCAAACCCTACAAGGGGCGAGCGGTTCTTGCGCGGTGTAAAGATGTCACATCCGCGACTGTTGCAAGCCTCTCCACCTTTGGCATTGACGAACTGACCCAGCCTTACGACAAAGACGAAGTCGCCAAGATATTGGCGCGGATTACCCTTGGCATAGGCAAGAAAGAACGGGACCGCGAATACATCTGCTCCGAGCTTGTCTATGAGTGCTTTTCACATGCAGGAAAGGAGTTTGCTTACAATCCCAAAGGCTTTATCAGCCCGGAGGATGTTTGGGCAGATGAGAAACTTTCTCTTGTTGGACGCGTTTTATAGCATAGCTGTTCATTCGAATGGACACCGTTTCGCGGCTGCGGTTGCTGGAAAATTGCGATACACTGCCTGCATCACAATTTTCTCGGGGTGCTGTTTATTTGTGTCCCCGTTTGGCATTCACTCAGGGGGGAAGTAACACATGGAATTCTTTGTTTTCCGGTTGAACAAGCTCAAGATTCTCGACAATAGGGAATGGGGGCCAGGCGAACTCAAGATGTTGAGTTTTGTAACGGGCAAGGATGTCAACCTCCCCGCTTTGGATGATCTCCAGCGTACGACAGATCCAGCGATAAAGAAGCAGTTCATCCAAGAGGCTGCTCAATCCGTTCTTAGCGCGAAGACTCTCATGCAACTTGATAATGTTACGGACGATGCCGAGATTACCTTTGGTGATACAGGCTATGCCTTGTATACGGCAGATCAGATACCAGTCTCGTTCAACTGGTCTTTGATGATCTTCGAGATGGATGAAGACATCAACGCTTTGGGGCGAAAGATTGACGAGATCATCAAGGCGCCGGAGTTCGATGGATTCACACAGAACGTGTTAACTCTGGTTTCCGCAGCGGCGAACCCGGCCGAAGTTGCCGGGGTGGCTATTGCAAAGTACATTTTCGAACACATAGCAGAAGCGATGATAGAGGATAAAGATGATCAGGTCGGGCTGGCCTATCAATCGTTCAACCGGTTTGAGCACTACCCCAAGGGGAAGAGAAAGAAGAATGACGTGCCCGATCTGAGCAACAACGTGCGTATCGACTATTCGATATTCGGCACTCAATACCAGGATTCCTGATGAGTTTAACCAAGCCATGAGGTATGTTGGCGAGTGGTGAAGAATGAGCAGTTTACGCGTTTGTTCTGCTGCAGCTACTTGTAGGCCGGTGACCTATCGGTCGGTAGCCTGATTTCGTCATGTTACGACAGGCTTCTTCTGGTACAACTAAAACCTTCAGCACATGATCTGAGTCTGAAGATCAAGATATGAAGAGTGACAGGGACGGGATTCACAGCTGGCAGATTTTTTTGGGCAGCAAGGGTGTGCGGGGGAAATCGCGAAAACTGGTTATTCTTCACCAAGCGCCGCCACTTTTCATGCTTAGGGGAATTAGCTATGCGCACGAGTTAAGGCGAAGCGGTGGATTTGGAGGAATGTGCCTGATTCAGAGTTATGGTCAGTTGAAGCAATGGATCTAGCATGGCTTGCAGCTCATTTACGGGGGGATTATCCGGGTCTTGTCCGTTGTACGGGTACTATGAATAAGCGATGAGTTACAGTGGTTTTTTCCAGCCATGATGCCGTGCAAGGGAAGTGCTGTGGTAACCAGGAAAGCAAAAATTGCAAAATGCAGTTTGGGATGGGCTGTTATATTTTTGCTGGCCTTCCTGGCATTGGCGACAGTTTGGATAACCATCGGTGTATTCTCCCGAATGTATGAATTCCGGGACGATGATGCCGATCGTGGCGCTGCTACGGTCGAAATAAACAAGTTCGGCGACAGCTTTTCCAAGACGGCATATCTGGCTCAGGGCTGGTCAGAGTCAGACAGTCTATGGTTCTACAGCACCACACAGGGCTCCAACTTGCTACCCTATGGTTTTTTCTTGGTGCTGGAGCAGGCGGATTCCCAAGTCGTGTTCCGTAGCAATGAAAACATTAACCGCTATGGTTATCTGCCACAAAACCCCACCATCAGTAACCCGGATGGCCTGCCCGTAGGAATGGTGCGTGACGAGTACCAGGGCAAGCAATTCATGGGCTTTACCTGCGCCGCATGCCATACCACCCAGATCAACTACGGGGATGTCGGTATCCGTGTCGACGGTGGCCCGGCTAATTCGGATATGGAAACCTTCATGGTCGATTTAGCAAAAGCCATGCATGCCACCTTAGACGATCCGGAAAAACGCAGCCGCTTTGTTGCCAATGCGCTGAAACAAGGTAGTTACGACAACGCTAAAGATGTGCTGGCCGACTTGGGGAAATACGCGCAACGTATCAAGACCTATACTATCGTTAACGCCCCCCGGGATACAAAACGGCCGTTAACTCACTATGGTTATGCGCGGCTGGACGCGTTCGGACGCATCTATAACCGAGTGCTCGAGCACATTATGAGCGCGCAACAACTGCGTGAATTGCTGGCCGAGACCCTTTCTCCGGAAGCGCTGGCCGAGGTCATGGCAGGGGTGGAGCCGGTGCTGAGCAGCAATGATCGCGACCACATTATCGAGCGTATCCAAGAGTACCTGACCGGCAAACAGATCATCGAACTGCGCAATAAAATCTACAACCCGGCCGATGCGCCGGTAAGTTATCCCTTCCTGTGGGATATCCCACAGCATGACTATGTGCAATGGAATGGAAGAGTCGACAACAGTGGTATCGGCCCAATGGCTCGCAATGCCGGCCAAGTCATAGGCGTATTTGGTACGCTGGACTGGCAGGAAAAGAACGGCATAACCCTGTCCTCGGTCTTGGGTGGCCAAGGCTTTGGTGACAAGCATATCGACTTCCAATCCTCGATCAATATTCGCAATTTGCGCCGGGTGGAAAAGCAATTACGCAAGTTGACATCACCGCTTTGGCCGGAACATATCCTGCCCAGGATCGATAACACCCGGCTGACCAATGGCGCAGAACTGTTCACCCGTTACTGCGCATCGTGCCACGATAGGATTGATCGCACGAGCCTCGACCGTCGCGTGGTAGCCAAGATGATCGCGGTCTCGTCGATAGAAACCGACTCCAAGACAGCTGCAAACAGCGCGCAATTTGCCGGTTACAGCGGCATTCTGCGAAACCAGTATGTCAGTGTCGGTGTGGGCGATATCTTGTTGCAACGTCAGGCACCCGTGGTTGCACTGCTCACGTCCGCCACCCGCAACGTGGTCACCACACCCGATAAAGACAAGTGGTTTATACAGCGTTGGGCCGAGCGGCTACTTGATTTTGCGCATACGTTTTTTGACAATGAAGTTCAGTCCTCGCTCAAACGCGGCGACTATACCCCGGATACCACGACCAACCCCTTTGCCTCGCTAATGGCTTACAAAGCCCGCCCCCTTAATGGCATCTGGGCAACCGCACCGTATCTGCATAATGGTTCCGTGCCAACGCTGTATGACGTGCTACTGCCAAAGAGACAAGCTGATGACCCGGCGGATGGCGAGTACCGGCCGGACGAATTCATGGTCGGTTCGCGTGAGTTCGATCCGGTGAAGGTTGGCCTAAAATCGGCGGGTTACGACGGCTTCCTGTTCCGTACCAGCATTTGGGGCAACTACAATAGTGGCCACGAGTATGCTTCTGGCCGCACCCCACAATCGGACGGAACGATGCTGCCGGCCTTGACCAAGGAGCAGCGTATGGATTTGCTCGAATACCTTAAATCCTTATAGTCATACAAGGAAGGAATCATGATCAGCCATTGGGAATTTTGCTGCTTCATGACTGGCTATGACTGGCTATGATTTAATATGATTTAATCGATATAGTGCCAGGAAGGTGTCAGAGTGCATTATTTGCTCAATTCTTTCCAACACAAGTGATCAAGATTTGAAGCGTCAACATGTCATCCGGTAGAATTCGTATCCGTATTACCAACTTTATATTGATTAAACTTCCAAATAATGTTGCTGTTTCATTCGGCTTCGTATAAACATAAATTATCGGCCTAGCCGGGTATTTGACCGGAGTCGTCGATAGCACTATTCCCGGAAACTTTATTTTGCCTTAGGGAGGCATCGTGAAACAATCTTCTGTAACGTCAATAAGACGGCATCCATTGTTTATTCCTGCTTTGCTTCTTATCAGCATGGTCCTGCCTGCCTGCGCGACGCTCTCGGATGACGACCCTGAGCGTGGTGCAACTACCGTCAAACAGGATATTTTTGGCGACAGCTTCACGACGATAAAGTACCTTGATCAAGGCTGGAGCCCTGCCGACAGTTCGTGGTTTTACACCACCACTCAGGGATCAAATATGATGCCGTACGATTTCTTCCTGGAGTTGGAACAAGTCGGCAAATCCGAATTGTTTCGCGCTTACGAGAATATGAATCGCTATCGTTATTTGCCGCAGAAAGCCAGCTTCAATAACCCGGATGCATTGCCGGTTGGCTGGGTAAAGGATGACTACAAGGGGAAAAATTATGTCGGTTTGACCTGTGCTGCTTGTCACACCGGGCAGATAAATTACCGAGGTACTGGCATACGGATCGATGGCGGGCCGGCGAGTGCGGATATGGAAACCTTGATGATAGATATCGTTCATGCCATGCAGTCGACTATGAGCGACGAAGTTGTTCGAACTCGGTTTGTCAAGAATGTATTGGCACGTGGCAATTACGTCGCAGAAACTGAGGTACTCAATGACCTTAAAAAATATCATCGACGCCTCGAGACATACATCATAGTCAATCATAGCAAGACCAAATATGGCTATGCGCGGCTGGACGCGTTTGGGCGTATCTATAACCGGGTTCTTGAGCACATCATAAACGAGAGGGAGCTGAGGGAATTATTGCGTGACCACAAGATAATGCGCGATGACGGAATGACGGAAGAAGAGCTGAATTCAATTCTGCAAGATGCGGATAAAGTCCTCAGCAGCGAGCAGCGTGACCACATCGTCGAACGCCTTTCCAAAGTTCTGACCAAATGGCAACTCGGACGGTTGCGAAAAGAGCTGTTTAATCCACCCGACGCGCCAGTTAGCTATCCCTTTCTGTGGGATATCCCGCAGCACGATTATGTGCAATGGAATGGCATAGCAGCCAATGCTGGACTGGGCCCGGTTGGGCGTAATACGGGGGAAGTGATTGGAGTGTTCGGTACACTTGACTGGGCAGAAGCAGAAAGAGCCACGCTGTCCACGCTTATTGGCGGGCAGGCCTCGGGAAACACTCGTGTAAGTTTCGATTCCTCCGTTAATGTGCACAACCTGCGCCGTATCGAATCACGCCTTCGGGGGCTGCAGTCTCCGCAATGGCCGGAAGAAGTTCTCGGAGTTATTGACAAGAGCAGCGCTTTGCGTGGAGAGCGTTTATTCAATCGCTATTGCGAAAGTTGCCATGTAGAAATTGACCGTACTGCGGCTGATCGCCGTGTCGTAGCGCACATGTCGAGGGTCAGCGATGTCGGTACCGATCCCAAGATGGCTGCTAACAGTTTCAGATATCAAGGCTTGTCTGGTATTTTGCGGAATCAGTATGTGGGCGTTGGCGTGGGTGATATTCTGCTCAATCGGCAGGCCCCAGTCGCAGCGCTGCTGACCAAAGCGACCTTGAACGTGGTTGCCACTCCCGATCCAGACAAATGGTTTCTGCGCCGTTGGACCGACTGGATTAGTGATCTGGCCTCCGCGTTTTTTCATAATGAGATCAAACCTTCAATCAAGCATGGAAATTATGATCCAGACACTACGGCCAATCCGCTCTCTTCGCTGAATTCCTACAAGGCGCGATCATTGAACGGTGTCTGGGCGACTGCACCCTATTTACACAATGGCTCCGTGCCAACGCTCTACGATTTGCTGTTGCCAAAAAAACGTCCGGGTGATCCGCAAGACGGTGAATACCGTCCAGACAAATTTGAAGTTGGATCTCGCGAATTCGACCCAATCAGAGTGGGCCTAAGAAGCAGCGAATATGAAGGTTTTACTTTCGACACCAGTTTTCCGGGTAATAGCAATGCCGGGCACGAGTATGCATCCGGACACACTGCGCAGACTGCTGGCGAAATTCTGCCGGCGCTGACCAAAGAACAACGCCTGGATTTGCTGGAATATTTGAAGACTCTATAATCCGAATCAATCGTAATCAACGATATCTGTCATATACAAAGGGGCCACCGATGAGTGCAAGCACAAGCCATTACCTGGAACAATATGACGCAGCTGCTGATGTAGACAAGTTTCCAATGGTGCGTCGTTGGATTGATACAGAGCCGCTGCCATTGTTCAAGGAACTACGTGAGAAACGGCCCATACTGGTGACTCCGCAATGTACTCTGCTCACTCGCTTTGACGATGTCAGGGAGGTGCTGAGCATGCCCAAAGTGTTCACGGTTGCCCCTTATGTCCCGAAAATGGGCGATTACATGATGGCGCATGATGATGACCCCCTGCACACCCGCGAGAAATCGCTGATGCAGTGCATGTTGAACCGTGATGATCTTCCGGCAGTGCGCGCCTTGGTGGCGGATATTGCCAAGGAAATACTCGATGCCGCCAATGGCCATATTGATGTGGTCAATGAATACTGCCGCATGGTGCCGGCGACACTGGTGCGAAAATACTTCGGGCTTACCGGCGCGAAACGGCGTGACTTGATCGAGTGGTCTTACTGGAACCAGTACGATACCTTTCACAACCAGCCCTTCGATTTATTGCCGCCAGAAAAATCCAAATATGTGATTGATCGCCATAACGAAACTTCCAAACAGCTCGGGAAATTCATACTCGAACTCATCGCCCGCCGTTTTCTGGAAGTGAAGGCAGAAGAAATAACGCTATCGACTCTGGTGCGACTGGACGACGATATCGTCACGAGAATGTTACGCACAGATTACCCAAAACAGCTTGATTTCGACATCAAGCGCTTGGGAATTAATGCAGGCGGTTTGTTGATTGGCGCAATTGAAACCACCTCACAGGCAGTTGCACAGGTACTCCAGTATCTGCTTGAACGTCCGGAATGGCTTATCAGGGCAAAAAGTGCTGCACAGCAGGACGCGCCCACTGAATTCGATGGCATCGTGTGGGAGGCCTTGCGCTTTGTGCCGATTACTCCCTATCTGTTTCGTACAACTGCCAGTGATTACACTGCTGCCAAAGGCACAGATCATGAAACCGTCCTCCGTGCAGGTACCTATGTCTTGCCAGTGACCTTGTCAGCGACGTTCGATGAACGGGCATTTGAATCTCCGGATGAATTTATTCCACAACGCAACTGGTACAACTATTTCCATTTTGGTTTCGGCAGTCATGAATGCCTGGGACGTTACGTGGGCATGGTGATGATTCCGGAGATGGTGCGCCAAGTATTGATCCGGCCGGAGATACAGGCCAGAAGTAGCATTGACTACAAAGCGGGACCTTTCCCGGAACAATACGATCTATTCTGGAGCACGCTGTAGGGTATGAGGTTGCAATAAATCAACTCATAAACATATCGATAAATTAATTGGTGACTTACATTGAAAAACAGGATTGCTGCTTTCTGAAGACGGTGATTCCAGACAGAAAGGCTACCAGGCGCTACTTATTGAGGAGTGACCCAGATGAAAAAACTTGATGCGTTTGAGAAAGGTATCTTGGCAGCTTATGAAAAAGGCAAGTTTAAATCCACCTCTCCTTCAAAAGCAGAATTGGCGAAATTCAAGGCCGCTGCTACAGCCACCTTCCTCAAGGAAAAACGGATCAACATCCGCCTTGCTACGCCAAATTTGTGGCTGGGCATCTTGTAAGCCACCGTCCAGTCTATTTCTCGTTCAAGCGGGATGCACCGGAAGCGCCGCACCGACCTAACAGGGTTGCGAATTGACGAATTCGGGGAGCGGCGCGCAGCGCCGACTATTCCCTCATTCGAGCGGACACCGCTTCGCAGTTGCGTCCGCTCGAAAATCTCAATGCAATGCTCGCATCTCAATTTTCTCGGTGTACCGCTCAATTCGCGTCCCCGTTAGGCGGCCAGCGAAAATAGGATAGGGATTGAATATGGATGATCTAAGGTTTCTTCCGTTCTATGAGCGACTGATTATACGATTCCCAGGGTACCTTATTGGGAAGATCTTGGTTTCCACACTTCTTGGACTCGCATTTCTAGTGAGTCATTACGTGAGTATCGGAAATAAAGTCTTCGAGGACTGGAGTTGGTTCCTTAGTGTCTTGATCACCACCGCCATGCTCTGTCTCTATTACGCAACCCATACTCTACGGACTCTGCTTCCTGAAATGGATGTGCGTTTACGCCCTGATGGCAATGAAGTCTATATGGCCACACTAAGGCGCATCCTTTCGGATCGTCATTTTGTTCTAGCAGGATTCTTCTTTGGCTTATTGAACTGTGGGGTTGGGTATTCCTTCGGGCTCCCCTACTCCAAAGGGCTCGCAGTCGTTACAATTTTGAGTGGATATTTTCTTGCCGGATTTGTGTGCGGCATGGCAGTTTTTGGGATCTACGGCATCTCCGTTTTGATCAGCGCGTTCTCTCGGAAGGCAAAACACTCCTTCGACTTCACATCACCGGATCGTTGTGGGGGAACACTGTTTCTGGGCGAAGCGCTCATCATATTCAGTTCGGTTACGCTAATCGTTGGGGTCATGATCTCAGTTTATATACTGAAAACCCCTTGGGAAGGGGATGACACGGGGTGGATTAGGGCGCTCAAATATTTATGGATAGTATTTCCCTATGTGATGTCTCTGGTCGCCTTGATCGCCCCTGTGGTTCCAATTAATAATGAACTAAGGCAGTACAAGATGGAACAAGAAGCCATGCTCCAAGATCGTTTGACTGAAATTTGCAAATGCCTTGAAAAAAATAAACTCGATGCGGCTGAACGGAGGGATTTGCGTGAAGACTATGAATTTCAACAGAGTATCCGAAAGTATCTCCATGGAATGCGAACATGGCCCTATGGCGTGGGCGAGAATCTAAAATACCTCGCAGTTTTTGTTGCCAATTTATTCGCAACGGTGGATAGTGCTTCATCGTGGATGAGTAAGATTTCCATTTCGTAGAGTAGCCGTTGCGCAAGGCACGGTTAGAAGGCGCCTAACCACATGCTGCACCGGACCGCCGACAAGCGACGGTCAGTGAGCTTCGCCGTTTAGGCCGTAGAAAAACCCCTGATGAAAGATCGGGGCTGCAATGAACAAGAACTGGTTTGCTCGACCCCTCAAGGGGTTTTTCTACAGCATCGTTATGTGGCAAGAGCATGGCGTTGAACGACGTTGAGCAGAAGCGAATCGAGAAAGCAGTCGGTGCATTAGTCGAGAAGCGCCGGCCACCCCCACATATTCGCCCCAAGCTCGATTTGGGTTTCGCGTCTCAGGCCAGAGCGTTGAGCTGCTCGAGATTCGTCCGCAGTGGGATCGGCCGGAGATAAAGCGTGAGAACTCTTTCGCCAAAGCTGCCATTGTCCGGACTCAAGGGTTGTGGAAGGTGTACTGGAAGCGCGCCGATTTGAAGTGGCACAGCTACGAACCCGCACTGGAAGTTGCGGCTAGCGAAGAATTTCTGGCCGTAGTGCAACAGGACGAGTATGGCTGTTATCTTCGGGTAGGCTTGCCACATAGCTTGGCGTCCCACTCGGACGCGCCGGAAGCGCCGCGCCGACCTAGCGAGATCGTGACTTGACGAATTCGGGGAACGGCATACAGCGTTGCTTATTCTCGCATTCGAACGGGCACCACTTCGCGGCTGTACCTACTCGTAAATTCCGTTACACTGCCTATATCTCAATTTTCTCGGGGTGCCGCTCAACTCGCGACCCCGTTAACCAATGGGGCTGCCGGGAGGTGTCGCCGTTCTAATTTTTTCTGGATATAGTCACCGCAGAAAATAAATCCATTTGGGAGGAGTTCAATAGATGATGAAGATCAATTACTCCCTTACGATGACCGATTTGTAGAGTGATGCAGACCACCCATCATACAAGGAATGAGAGAATGAACGATGTTACTGACAACTGGAATCCAGATGACAAGCTCGACCGAAAAGAATCTGCCGATTTTCTGACCAACTACCTCATCAAACGCTATGGACTTGCCTCTAAACACCAACACCCAGATACATTTGTATTAAACATCAGGGCAGACTGGGGTTTCGGAAAAACTTTTTTCCTTCAGCGGTGGGCAGGAGACTTGAGGAAAGCAGGTTTCCCGGTTGTATTCTTCAACGCTTGGGAAAATGATTTCAGCGACGACCCGCTGATTGGATTCATTGCGGAAATAAATGATGGACTATCTGGGCACTTCAAGAGCAAGAAAATTTTGTTACACCTTGATGAGGCCATTGCGATAGGGCGAAAACTTATCAAGCCGGTTAGCCTTGGAGTTACCGCCATGTTAGTAAAGCAACTGTCTGGTCTTAGCCTAGAAAAGCTACAAGAATCCTACTCACAGGGCAGCGAAAGCGGGGCTGCTGACAGCAGTGAGGGTAAAAGCAAATCCGAAAGTGATATATCTTCTTTGCTTTCGAAATACGCCGATATCGCGCTCAAGGAACACCTGAATAAAAGAGAAACGATAAAACTCTTCAAAGATAAGTTGAGTCGTCTGATCACGACTCTGCAGAGTGAGGAAAAACACATTAAGCTTCCACTGTTCATTTTCATTGACGAACTGGACAGATGCAGACCGACCTATGCCATCGAACTTCTGGAAGCCGTAAAGCACCTTTTTGGTGTGCCTGGAGTCTACTTCGTCGTCGCCACTAATCTTGAGCAGCTCGGACACTCAATCCGCGCTGTGTATGGCGAACAGTTTGACTCTGAGCGTTATCTGAAGCGATTTTTCGATCAGGAGTACCTGTTGCCATCGCCCGATAACACCCGTTTCACCGCATTCCTGTTTGAACGGTATGCATTGAATGATTTCGGTACTTTCTACACGGTCATAGAAGATAAGATATATGACCCTACGCCATCCGATCAGGCGCTGTTTACGATTTTATGTGATGGTTTCAAGCTGGGGCTTAGGGATCAAGAGCAGGTAGTTGGAGCACTCCAAGCAGTTCTACTGAATTGGCCGACGGGTGAGCGTATTCACCTTGCCTACCTGTTGTTCCTTATCATCGCCAAACAGATTTCACCTTTTCTTTTTCAGCAACTCGCGGACAAACAACTGGTTGATTCATCAAAATTCAGTGGAGCTCTCTCAACAAAATTGCGCGAGAACGTCAAATTCAAAACCCGTGATCTTGTCAGCAAAGAAAGGGGTTATGAAGTGATAGAGCGTAATGTTTTGGATATGCTTTTGACGTATCAAAACCTACAAGGTCGGACAGTTAAGAATCTCTGGGAACAAAACTACAACAGCATCGCATTCCCTGGCAAAATTGGGAGCGCTGTTAGCCAAGACTGTTCCCGTACCATTCCACAGGGAGAGAACTCTATGCCACCAATTTCCGATTACGCCCGCCGGGTTAGCCAAGCAGGGCAACTAAGCAACGTAATGCAGAAAACTTAATGAGACTTGACATGAGTCCCTGCTTTGGCACTTTGCGTGGCTGCATTCGTGCGAGAATTTCGCTACACTGCGTGCTTTCTGGTTTGTTCGGGGCGATCCCGGCCCTGCCAATCATCTTTCATGCGGCATCACACTACGGGAATATCCAATGTTCATCAGTGTTCTTGAGCTTTTCAAAATCGGCATCGGTCCTTCGAGTTCGCACACCATGGGACCGATGGTGGCGGCCAGTGATTTTCGCAACCGCATCCAGACGTTCGTTGCAACCCATACGGTCAATTCGGATCTTCATATTCGCTGCACCTTGAAAGGTTCGCTGGCTTTTACCGGCAAGGGCCACGCGGCCGATCGCGCCGTGGCATTGGGGCTGCACGGCTATTCGCCGGAAGGTCTGGCCGACCAGCCGGTGAGCGAGCTGACAGAGCGCCTGTGGCACAGTCATTCCATCACGCTGAGTGCAGCACTGTCGGCCAGATTCTATGCGGCTGAAGATGTGGTGTTCGATCGCGGCAAGCCGCTGCCGCAACATCCGAATGGCATGATCTTCGAATTGCTCGATTCGAGTGGCAAAGCGATCCTGACGGAAACCTATTTTTCAATCGGCGGCGGTTTCGTCAATACGCTTGCCGAAATCAGCACGCTGGATGCGCCGCTCAAAATGGAATCTGCCAGCTCGTGCCCTTATCCATTCGATTCGGCGGACGCCATGGTGCAGATGGCGGACGCCAGCGGCTTGTCCATCGCGGCGATAAAGCGCTTGAACGAACATACCAAGATGGCCGATGCCGCACTCGACAAGGGGCTGGATGCGATCTGGCGGGCGATGCAGGTTTGTCTCGAGAAGGGACTGGCGGTCGAAGGCATCCTGCCCGGAAGCCTCAAGCTGCCACGACGCGCGAAGGCTTTGTTCAAACAGTTGCAGGATGCGCCTGCAGAAGCCAACCTGAATGACTGGCTGTGCGCCTATGCCATGGCGGTGAATGAGGAAAATGCCGCCGGTCATATGGTGGTGACCGCCCCCACCAATGGTGCGGCAGGGGTGATCCCCGCGGTTCTGTATTACCTCGTGCATCATGAAGGCGGTACTCTGGAACAGGTGCGGGAATTCCTGCTCACTGCTGCTGCAGTTGGCGGCATCATCAAGCATAGAAGTTCGATTTCCGGCGCGGAGGTGGGATGCCAGGGCGAAGTCGGTTCCGCCGCTGCCATGGCAGCAGCCGGCTTATGCGCGGTGCGCGGCGGCAGCCCGCAACAGATCGAGAATGCTGCGGAAATCGCGCTGGAGCATCACCTCGGCATGACTTGCGACCCGGTGGGAGGTCTGGTGCAGGTTCCGTGTATTGAACGTAACGGCTTTGGCGCCATCAAGGCGTTCACCGCCGCTTCACTCGCGAAGCGCGGGAGCGGGATACACTTCATGCCGCTGGATGGGTGCATTGCCGCAATGAAGCAGACCGGGCTGGAGATGTCGGTAAAATACAAGGAAACCTCTTTGGGTGGTTTGGCGGTCAGCATTACCGAGTGTTGATAATTTCCTGAACAAAGATGCTGCCGGATGACCATGCCACTCGCTGACGTCATCCTGGCGGTGCATTTTCTGTTCGTGCTGTTCGTGGTCGGCAGTCTGCCGCTGATCTGGGTCGGCGCGTGGTGCGACTGGGATTTCGTGCGTAGCCATCGCTTCCGGTTTGTACATCTTGGCGCGATCCTGTTCGTCGTCGGCGAGTCGCTGCTGGGCATGGTCTGTCCGTTGACCGCGTGGGAAGACGAGTTGCGTCAGACCGAAGGGCGCGGCAGTTTTATCCAGCGCTGGCTGCATTACATTCTGTTCTATGATTTCCCGGAAGGGGTATTGACTGTCGTTTATGTATTGTTCGCGCTGCTGGTTGCGGCTACTTTCAAGCTGGTGCCGCCGCGTCGGCGATAGCCGTGTGTGCCAGATGCAACATGGCTTGTTCGCTCAAATCGTCTGCCCGCAACACTATCCCCTGTGCATGCCGTGCATAATGCTTGAGCGTGGAGCGGGTATAAGCCGGGTCATAGTGTTTCACCAGCAATTCTTCCACCAGTTGTTCCCATTGTTCCCTGCTTGCGAGTTCTTTCCAGTGGCCGATGATCTCTTTACTGTGGAGGCCGATGAGACAATCGAGTTTCTGTTCCAGGGTGGGGATGTCGATCAGGAAGTGGGCGTATTCTTCCATGAGTAACTGCACGCGGCTGGCCAGCCCCACTTCCAGGCGAACGCAATCACTTTGCCACATGGCATCTATCATGGTTTGGGAAACACGCAGGTCGCCGATTTTCTTGCTCTCAGCTTCGACATAAACGGGTTTTGCCGGATCGAATTGCTTGAGTTCAGCGCACATCAGGCTGTCGAAATATTTTTGCGACGGTTGCGGTGCGTCCGGCATGTTGCCCAGCACCGAACCACGGTGGCAGGTGAGCTGTTCCAGATCCAGCACTTGCGCACCGGCCTCGCGTAGCGCCTGCAGCAGACGGCTTTTGCCGGAACCGGTGAGGCCGCACACCACGCGCCAGCGGAATTGCTGCGGCAGAATCGCAAGCGCCTCCAGCACTGCGTGCCGGTAGGTTTTGTAGCCGCCTTCCAGTTGCTGCGCGCGCCAGCCGACCTGGCTGAGCACATGTGTCATTGCGCCGCTGCGTTTTCCGCCGCGCCAGCAGTACACCAGCGGATGCCATTCGCGCGGGCGATGGACAAAGTGCTGTTCGAGATGACGGGCGATGTTGCTCGCGATGAGGGCAGCGCCCAATTTTCTGGCATCGAACGGCGAAACCTGTTTGTAGATCGTGCCAATGCGGGCGCGTTCCTCGTCGTTCAATACGGGATAATTGATGGCGCCGGGAATGTGGTCCGCAGTGAATTCCGACGGCGAGCGCACGTCGATGATCTCGTCAAACTCCGCCAGCTGTGCTACGGTAACGGCGCCTGCAGTTTTCAAGAAACACTCCATCAATGAACAAGCCAAACGAAATAATCCGTCTGACGCAGTATTCCCACGGTGGCGGTTGCGGCTGCAAGATTGCGCCGGCACTGTTGAGCCAGGTGCTGGCGGAAATGCCAGCCACTCTGCCATATCGGGATTTGTTGGTGGGAACGGAATCCAGCGATGATGCGGCAGTGTATCGCATCAACGACAGCCAGGCGATAGTTGCCACCACCGATTTCTTCATGCCCATCGTGGATGATCCCCATGATTTCGGGCGTATCGCCGCGACCAATGCATTGTCCGATATCTACGCCATGGGCGCGCAGCCACTTTTCGCACTGGCCATCGTCGGCATGCCGATCGACAGGCTGCCGCTGACAGTGATCCAGCAAATCCTGGCGGGTGGTGCATCGGTCTGCAAGGAAGCCGGCATCCCTATTGCGGGAGGGCATTCGATCGATTCATCCGAGCCGATTTACGGATTGGTGGCGCTGGGGCTGGTGCATCCCGACCAGGTGAAGCGCAACGACCGCGCCCAACCCGGCGATGTGCTGATATTGGGCAAGGCGCTGGGTATTGGCATCCTGAGCGCGGCGCTGAAAAAAGGTGAGCTGGATGATGCAGCTTATCAACAGATGCTGGCGAGCACGACTCAGCTCAACACTCCGGGGTTGGCGCTGGGCGGCATGGTACAGGTCCACGCATTGACCGATGTGACCGGCTTCGGTCTGGCCGGTCATTTGCTGGAGATCTGTCGCGGCTCAAAACTGGCGGCGGAAATCCGTTTCGACGCTTTGCCGGTGCTTGATGCCGCGCGGAATTTTGCGCAGCAGGGTTACAGCACCGGGGCATCAAAGCGCAATTGGGCGAGCTACGGTGACGACGTGGTTCTGCCTGCGGACATGCCGGCATGGCAGCAAAGTATTTTGACCGATCCGCAGACCAGCGGCGGCTTGCTGGTTGCCTGTGCACCGGCAGCCGCAGAGCAGGTGCTGCAGATATTCAGGCAGCAGGGATTTCACTATGCCGCACGGATCGGTGAAGTCAAAGCGGGCACACCCAAAGTCACGGTGCGTTAAAGCGAGCATTTACCGCGGTTTCAGCGGATGACGATGGTCAGGCGCAAATCGCCGCGCAGCAGGCTGAGCATGATGACGTTCTCGCCGGTTTTCAGCGCAGCAAGGAATTCCTGTACCGAGCGTACTTTGCGGCGATTGATACCGATGATGATGTCACCGGGTCTGATACCGTGCTGCCATGCGGGACTGTTGGCTTCCACCTTGGTCACCAGCACGCCTTCGGCCTTGCCGTGCAGCGGCGAGCCGGGCTTGATGTTGGCCACCGATGCTCCCGCCAGTTGCGGTACTGTTTCCTCGCTGATGCTGGGCACCTCGAGCGGTTTGGCAATCTGCGCTTTCGCAGTCAGCGGCCTGCCCTCCCGCAGCAATCCGAGTTCTATGCTTTCCCCGATCGGCACCATGCCGATTTTGTTGCGCAAATCAGCGGAATTGCGCACGACGCGGCCATTGAATGCCGTCACGATATCACGCGGTTTGATCCCGGCTTTTTCCGCCGGTGAACTGGGATCAATCGAACTGATGATGGCGCCTTCGGTTGAGGCTAGCCCCAGGGCCGTGGCCAGGTCATAGGTAATATCTTCGCTGCTTGCACCCAGTCTGCCCCGGCGCACTTCGCCAAAGCGCACGAGCTGATCCAGCACCGCTTTGGCCATCACGCTCGGCACCGCGAAGCCAATGCCGACACTGGCACCGGAGGGTCCGATGATGGCGGTGTTGATGCCGATCAATTCCCCTTTGAGATTGACCAGCGCGCCGCCGGAATTGCCCGGATTGATGGATGCATCGGTCTGGATGAAATCCTCATAGCCTTCGATATCCAACCCGCTTCGACCGAGTGCGCTGACTATGCCGGAAGTGACGGTTTGACCCAGGCCGAACGGATTGCCGATGGCGACGACAAAATCGCCGACGTTGAGCAAATCCGAATCACCGAGGCGCAGCGCCTGCAAATTCCTGGCTTCTATTTTCAGCAGCGCAATGTCGGTACCGGGGTCCATGCCTACCAGTTTTGCCTGAAACTGGCGTCTATCCTTGAGCGTGACGATAACCTGCAGGGCATCCTTGATGACATGATGGTTGGTGAGAACATAGCCCCTGGCCGCATCCACGATCACACCCGATCCGGCGCTGCGCTCCTGCCGCGCGGCTTGGTCGGGTATGTTGAAAAAGCGGCGGAAGAACGGGTCGCGAAACAGCGGATTGTCTTCGATGGCAGAACGCGTCAGCACCGAGATATTCACCACCGCCGGTGTAACGTCCTGCAGCAGTGGCGCCAGCGAAGGGATGCCACCCTTGCCATCGCTAAGCGGCAGAATTCCTGCGCCGGCCGGCAGGGTCAGTGTCAGCCAGACGACAAGAGCGGTGAAGAGGTTGAGTGATTTTGTCATGAGCGAACTTGACGGCTACAGATCCAGGCTGTTGCGCAGGTTCACGATCTCTGCTGCTTCGGGCGCGAATGTCTCCTGGTCGAACGCCGTGTCGCCGTCGGCAACAGGTTTCCCCCCTGCTTTAAGACTGCGAAAATCGTATAGCGCAGAATCGGCCAGGTGCGAAGGCTGCACATTCTGCAGTGCGGTGAACATGGTCTCCAGTCTGCCGGGAAATTTCCGTTCCCATTGCTGCAGCATTTCCTTCACTGCCTGGCGCTGCAGATTTTTCTGCGCCCCGCACAGGTTACAGGGGATGAGAGGAAAGCCCTCCGCTTCGGCGTAAGCGGCCAGATCTTTTTCCTTGCAGTAGGCGAGCGGGCGTATCACGATATGCCGGCCATCGTCACTTACCAGCTTGGGTGGCATGGTTTTAAGCTTGCCGCCATAGAACAGGTTGAGAAACAGGGTTTCGAGTATGTCATCGCGGTGGTGCCCCAGCGCGATCTTGGTTGCACCCAGTTCGCTGGCGACGCGATACAACACTCCCCGGCGCAGGCGGGAGCAGAGACTGCAAGTTGTCTTGCCTTCTGCGATGACGCGCTTTACTACGCTGTAGGTATCCTGTTCGACGATGCGAAACGGCATGCCGATGCCGGCGAGATACTCCGGCAGTACATGCGCGGGGAAGCCGGGCTGTTTCTGGTCCAGATTCACTGCGATCAACTCGAACTGCAGCGGCGCATGAGCCTGCAGGTTGCGCAGGATGTCGAGCAGTGCGTAGCTGTCCTTGCCCCCGGACAGGCACACCATCACCCGGTCACCCGCCTCGATCATGTTGAAATCGGCAATCGCCGAGCCGACCAGACGCCTCAGCCGCTTATGCAGTTTGTTGGTGTTGTACTGTTCCTTTCGGGACACGACTTCCATTTGATCCTCGTAATCTGAATCCAAAAATACCGGCTGTCGGACGAGTTGCAGAGACGTCAGGATATTTTCGCTGATCAGCCAATACATGAACATGACTGGGATTTATGCACATTTTCCCAGATTGCAAGTGGCTTGCACAGCACTGACCCCCCATCAAGCCGCTTACTGACCGAGCGCGTTGGGGTAAATACATCCAGGAGTTGATCCATATATACATAAAAAGAATAAGCAAATGAAATGATAGTATTTAAAATTATAACAACTGTCTGTTAATCTCCCGCCCATCGATTTTTATCACTCTGTCAGGTGAAGTAAATGATTGCCGCTACAGACTTGGAATCAAAGCATATCGCAGCAGAGCAGGCTGCCAGACGGGTACCCGCAGATATCAAGCAGGAAATTCTGCGTGCCGTTGCCGGTATCGAATATGGTTCGGTCGAAGTGGTGATCCACGACGGCAAAGTCGTGCAGATAGAGTGCAGGGAAAAAATTCGCGTGGGCCGTGATGAGCCCACCCGCAAGCCCGCAAAACCATAAGTAAGACCATAAAAGTGGCTACAAAATAACGCCGACCATGAGACTGGAGGTGGGAACAATAAACCGATAGCGGTGACCGACCGGAATGCCGGAGGAGCCATTCAGGAGAAAGTAGTGAAATACTATTGGCGCATCGTGCTTGCATCCGCGGTTAGCATATTGCCTATCGGCTCGATTCAGGCGAATGTAGGCAGTGGGCAATCCGGGAAACCCCAGGCAACCCGGCAAGGAGTACAGCAGCTAGCCCAAGCCGGCGCAGCGGCTGCAAATAAAAAGCCGGCCAAATCAGCAGACGAGAACTTCAAGTGGGCAATTAAGCCGTTGGACGTGGATAAAGGGTTGGTCAAATCAGTGGATGACAATTTCAAATGGGCGATCAAGCTAGGGGATCAACCTGCTGCTCCACCTGCTCCCAGCCCGCATCCGTATGCGGATCGCGAGTACGACTGGTGGGAGCAATCTGCTGCCAAAGGGGCGGCAGCCAAGAAACCTACGAGCTATCACCGGCGTGCCAACAGCTATGCTACTAATCCCGACTCCGATCCGCCCAGATATGTGCGTCAGTTGAGCGAGATCGGCGTTGAGGCATTCAAGAATGTCACTTGGTTGGATATCGGTTTTGAGCACCGCACTCGCTATGAATGGCGCCACAATGACATACGGCATGTTGAAGGCGGGGACGATAACCCCTTCTTCCTGCGTGACCGCGCGTATCTTGGGGTAAAAAATATCCTCGATCCATTCCGTTTTGCGGTCGAGTTTCAGGACTCACGGGTCTACAATCACAAATTTGCGTCTACTGACCAGGAAAATAATCCCTATGACTTGATTCAAGGATACGGCGAGCTTTATTTCAAAAATGCGCTGGGTGGCGATGATCGTGGTCAGAATACGCCCATCAGATTCCGCGTGGGTCGTATGGCCTATGAAGCAACGGACCGGCGTTTCATCGCAAGAAATGAGTGGCGTAATACCACCAATACCTTTGAAGGCTTTCGCCTGAATCTGGGCCAACAAAACAATCCTTGGGAAGTCGATCTGTTCGGTATGCAGCCGGTCAAACGCCTGCAAACTGAATTTGATAGGCGCAATGATCACTTGTGGTTTTTTGGCTCAATTGGAACTTGGCGCAAGTGGTCAGACATTATCACCATACAACCCTATTACATGGGGCAGAAACAAACTGCTGATCTATATGGCAGGACGAATACCAATAAACTTGAGCGAGAAATTCATATGCCGGGGTTTCGCGCATACGGAAAGGTGGATGATTGGTTTGATTTCGATGCAAGTTTCAACTACCAGTTCGGTTATCAGTCCGATCCTCTTGGTACTCAATCTGGAGCCAATAGGTTCAAGCACGAGACGGTTGCAGCATATGGTTATACCGTCGAAGTAGGGCGGAACTTTAATTACGATTGGAAGCCACGGGTAAGCGCTTTTTATGGTTACGCCAGCGGCGATCGTGATCCCAACGACAACGTGAATAACCGTTTTGACCGTTTTTTCGGTTTTGCACGGCCCTGGTCAGCCGATCATTACGTTATCTATGAAAACATCAAATCTCCCAAAATCAGATTTGACCTTCAACCGACCCAGAAATTCGGGATAGAAGCCGGCTACACCTGGTTCTGGCTGGCCAGCAGTACGGATCGTCTTTTCGACACTTTCGACGGTAACATCAGTGTCGTCAGGGATCCGGGTTTTAATCGTAACAGGAATGGAACCTGGGGCGACCAGGTAGGTGGGGCATTTGAAGGGCGCTTACGCTACCAGCCTTGGCCACGGGTCAATACCGTGTTGGGGTACACCCATTTCACCGCTGGGGATTTCGTAAAAAATGCAATCGCGGCACAGCCTACCCACATCGACCAGCGCTCAGGCAACACCGACTTTCTCTACTTTGAAGTATTAATCAGTGCTTTTTAAATAATCTTGAACAGAGTTACTCAACATTTCTACTAAAGGAAAAATCATGAACATCAAAACATGGCTGCCAGCAGCCTTAGTGGCGAGTTTGTTAATCAGCGGCAACGCGGTTGCGGACAGGGTGTTGCTCAATGTCTCCTATGATCCGACACGGGAGCTATATCAGGAATTTAATGCTTCATTCATAAAACAGTGGCAGGCGAAAACCGGAGAGAAGGTTGCCGTCAGGCAATCCCACGGCGGTTCCGGCAAGCAGGCGCGTTCCGTGATCGATGGTCTTGAAGCGGACGTGGTAACCCTGGCGCTGGGCAACGACATCAATGCCATTGCGGAAAAAGCCAAATTGCTGCCGGAAGACTGGCAGAAGCGATTTGCACGCAACAGCACTCCCTACACCTCGACCATCATTTTCCTGGTGCGCAAAGGCAACCCCAAAGGTATCAAGGATTGGAACGATCTGGCCCGGCCCGGTATAGCAGTGATCACCCCCAACCCCAAAACCTCCGGCGGCGCACAGTGGAATTATCTGGCGGCATGGGAATTCGGCAAGCGAAACTTTGGTGAGGCCAGAGCAAAAGAATTTGTCGCCGATATCTACAAGAATGTGCCGGTGCTTGATTCCGGCGCACGCGGGTCGACCACGACTTTTGTCGAGCGCGGTGTCGGTGATGTACTTATTTCCTGGGAGAATGAAGCCTTTCTGGCAATCAAGGAGTACGGTTCCAGTAAGTTTGAGATCGTAATACCCTCACTCAGCATCCTTGCGGAACCACCGGTTGCGATAGTGGACAAGGTAGTGGACAAGAAAGGTACGCGCGATCTTGCCGAAGCCTATCTGCAGTATCTCTATTCGGAGGAGGGCCAGGAGATCGCCGCGAAGAATTTCTACCGACCGACCAATCAGAAAGTCGCGGCAAAATATGCCAAGCAGTTTCCGGCAATCATGCTGTTCAGGATCGATGAGGCGTTTGGCGGCTGGAAGAATGCGCACAAGACCCACTTTGCCGATGGCGGCACGTTTGATCAGATCTACCAGAAGTGACCACACTGATTGGTCACCAGCAAACAATAACCGGATTTAACAGGAGTGCATAATTGAGTACGTTCAGGCAACACAGCATCCTGCCGGGGTTCAACCTGGCACTCGGCTTTACGCTGCTTTATCTGAGCCTGATCGTGTTGATCCCATTATCCGCAGCGTTTATCCGCACTACCGAGCTTACCTGGGAAGAATTTTGGTTTGCGGTGACGACGCCACGCGTGCTGGCTTCGTATCGACTGACGTTCGGTGCTGCGTTTGCGGCTGCACTGGTCAATGCGGTATTCGGGCTGCTGGTGGCGTGGGTGCTGGTACGTTATCGCTTCCCCGGCAAGAAGCTGATAGATGCGCTGGTAGATCTGCCATTCGCGCTGCCGACTGCAGTGGCCGGCATTGCCTTGACGGCGCTCTATGCGGGCAACGGCTGGATCGGCCAGTATCTTGAGCCACTGGGCATCAAGGTGGCCTTCACACCGATCGGGGTTTTTGTGGCGCTGACTTTTATCGGCTTGCCGTTCGTGGTGCGCACGGTGCAGCCGGTGCTCGAAGACATCGAGTCGGAACTGGAGGAGGCGGCAGCCATGCTGGGGGCGAACCGCTTTCAAACGTTCACGCGCATAATTTTTCCGACGATCTTCCCGGCGTTGATGACCGGTTTTGCGCTTGCCTTTGCCCGTGCGATCGGTGAGTACGGCTCGGTCATTTTCATCGCTGGCAACATGCCGATGGTTTCCGAGATTACCCCGCTGCTGATCATCACCAAGCTTGAGCAGTACGACTATGCAGGCGCCACGGCGCTGGCAGTCGTGATGCTGGTCATTTCCTTTATCTTGCTGCTGGTCATCAATCTGTTGCAATGGTGGGGTCGCCGCCGCGGCGCTTTGGCATGAGGAAATTCAAATGAACGCTACCACCCTGCCCACAACTGCCCGCGTGCGGCGTACGCGAGCTACCCAGGAACCTGCCTGGGTACGCTGGACTTTGATCGGGCTGGCGCTCGCATTTCTGACGCTGTTTCTTTTTGTGCCATTGATCCTGGTGTTCTATGAGGCGTTGAAGAAGGGGACTGATGTCTACTTCGCGGCCATTATCGAGCCGGATGCGCTATCGGCAATTCGACTTACCTTGACCGTTGCAGCGATTGCAGTGCCGCTCAATCTGGTATTCGGCGTAGCGGCTGCCTGGGCTATAGCCAAATTCGAATTCCGTGGCAAGAATCTGCTGATCACACTGATTGACCTGCCGTTCTCGGTATCGCCAGTGGTCTCGGGACTGATTTACGTGCTCATTTTCGGTTTGCAGGGCTGGCTGGGGCCGTGGCTGGCGGAGCACGACATCAAGGTCATATTTGCGGTAACCGGTATTGTGCTGGCTACTGTTTTTGTGACCGTCCCGTTTATCGCGCGTGAGTTGATTCCGCTGATGCAGGCACAGGGTACCGAGGAAGAGGAGGCAGCCGTGGCGCTGGGCGCAAACGGCTGGCAGACCTTCTCCCGGGTGACGCTGCCGAACATCAAATGGGGTCTGCTGTACGGTACCATCCTGTGCAACGCGCGTGCGATGGGCGAGTTTGGCGCAGTATCGGTGGTATCCGGCCACATCCGCGGCAGTACCAACACCCTGCCGCTGCACGTCGAGATCCTCTACAACGAGTATAATTTTGCGGCCGCATTCGCAGTAGCGTCTTTGCTGGCGTTGCTTGCCCTCGTGACGCTGGCACTGAAGACCATGGTCGAATCCAGAATCACGCAACCCAAGGAGAATGCCAATGAGCATCGAAGTGCGTAATCTGTCCAAGCAGTTCGGGACATTCGCTGCGCTGCGTGACGTCAGTCTGGAGGTACGCTCAGGTGAACTGCTCGCGCTGCTGGGCCCTTCGGGTTCCGGCAAAACCACGCTATTGCGCGTGATCGCGGGACTTGATGTGGCGGACGCTGGCCAGGTTCTGTTTCAAGGCGAAGATGCCACCGACCAGCATGTGCGCGAACGGCAAGTGGGTTTCGTGTTCCAGCACTACGCGCTGTTTCGTAACATGACAATTTTCGAGAATGTCGCTTTCGGTTTGCGCGTCCGTCCGAAAGACGTGCGCCCGCCTGATGCAGAGATACGGGAGCGAGTTCATGAATTACTGAAACTGGTGCAGCTTGACTGGCTGGCGGAACGCTATCCGCATCAACTTTCAGGTGGGCAGCGCCAGCGTATTGCTCTGGCACGGGCGTTGGCGGTGGAGCCGAAGGTGTTATTACTGGATGAACCTTTTGGTGCGCTTGATGCCAAGGTCCGTAAGGAGTTGCGTTCCTGGCTGCGACGGCTGCATGATGACATGCACATCACCAGCGTGTTCGTCACCCATGACCAGGAAGAAGCGCTGGAGGTGGCGGATCGGGTGGTGGTCATGAATGAAGGCCGCATCGAACAAATCGGCACGCCGGACGAAGTCTATGAGAATCCGGCCAGCCCGTTTGTCTATGAATTTCTCGGCAATGTGAACCTGTTCCATAGCCGGCTGCACCGCGGACGTGCCTGGATCGACGGCATCGAAGTCGACGCGCCTGAGCACGCTGAAGCAGAGGAACTTGCAGCTGTCGCTTACGTTCGCCCCCATGATATTGAAGTCGACCGTGTTGCCCAGGGTGAGGCGGCGCTGGCCGCGCGCGTGACTCATGTTCTTTCAGTCGGCCCCATCGTGCGACTGGAGTTGATCCGTGAAGACAGTGAAGACAAGAATCCGATTCAGGTGGAGATAAGCAAGGAACGCTTTCGCGAATTGCAGTTGGTGCGAGGTGATCAGGTTTTCATCAAACCGCGCCGCTTTGATCTGTTCCCGAATCGGATACACTAGCAGCCTGCCAGATTCCTTGCTCGATCTTGTTGTTGATCCGCCGGTATCCCCGGTCTGCAGATTTTTATGTTAGACTTTCCGCCTTTCAAAGCAACCAGAAAAACATGCTGCGCGACGATAACAAAATCAGGGAGCAAAAGCCATTGGCACTGGCACAAAAAAGCCTGCGCTGGCCGGTCGTGCTGGCCAGTCTCCCGCTATTCGGCATGGTCGCTGCTTTTGGCATTGCGCCTGACACTTCCCTGAAAGACGTGCCTGTGCAGCAAGTCGTTCTCAACCTCGAGCTTCCGGAGATATCCCACACTGCCGCCACTGATATCACTTTCTGGCGTCAGGAGCACATCCAGCGCGGGGATACCGTCGCGGCGCTGCTTTCCCGATTCGAAGTGAACAATCGGGATGCGGCCAACTTCTTGCGCGACGCCAGAAATGCCAAGGCCATGCATCAACTGGTACCCGGCAGGGTTGTTCATGCGCAGACCACGGCGGCGGGCGAATTGCTGTTGCTGCGCTATTTCCCCGGCGGCAATGAGCAGTTCCTGATGGAAAAAACGGATGGTGCTTTCAAGTTAAGTGAACAACCGATCGAACTGGAGGCGCACATCCAGATGAAATCGGGAGTGATAAACAGTTCGTTATTTGCCGCTACCGACAGTGCGGGTGTGCCCGATAATATCACCACCCAGATTGTCGATATCTTCGCTTCCGATATTGATTTTCATCGAGACTTGCGCAAGGGTGATCGCTTCACCGTGGTGTATGAATCACTGCATAATGATGGCGAGCTTGCCAAAGCCGGACGTGTGCTGGCGGTGGAATTTGTCAATCAGGGAATATCCTATCAGGCGGTATACTTCCAGGCGAATGATGGCAATAGCGGCTATTACGCACCTGACGGCAAAAATCTGCGCAAGGCATTTCTGCGGTCACCCCTGGAGTTTTCCCGTATCAGCTCAGGTTTTTCCAGTGCCCGTTTTCATCCGGTGCTGCAAACCTGGCGTGCCCACAAGGGTGTTGATTATGCCGCGCCAACGGGCACACGGGTAAAAGCCACTGCCAACGGTACCGTGGCATTCGCCGGCTGGCAGAACGGTTATGGCAATGTGGTCATTCTGCAACATCAGGGCCAATACACCACCGCTTACGGTCATTTATCGGCTTTTGCCAAGGGCCTGCGCAAGGGGCAGCGCGTTAGCCAAAGCGATGTAATCGGTTATGTCGGCGCAACCGGAATGGCTACGGGTCCGCACCTGCATTATGAATTCCGTGTCAGCGGTGTGCAGCGCGATCCGCTGCGTGTAGCAATGCCTGCCGCCATACCCATCGCGGCCAGAAGCATGGCTGCATTCCACGAGAGTACCAAGCCACTGATAGTCCGGCTGGATATGCTGCGCGACACCAATCTTGCGTTCCTGGACTAGCTTCGAAATCAAGCAGTAATACGGTCACATAGCCGAACTCCATTTGAAACCTGCTTACTATATCGGCATCATGTCAGGCACCAGCCTGGATGGGATAGATGTGGTGCTGGCGGACTTCAGTTTGTCACCCCCTTCTCTGTCCTGCACCTTTTACTCGCCCTACGATAAGGATCTGCGTCAGCGGTTACTGGATTTGCATCATTCGGGCAATGATGAACTGCATCGTGCGGCCATACTCAGTAATGAATTGGCTCGCTGCTATGCCGAGGCTGTAGTCAGCCTGCTCAATAAAAGCGGGGTAGAGCCGCAGGATGTTACCGCCATCGGTTGCCATGGCCAGACTGTGCGCCACTGCCCTCAATCTGGAAGCGGCTATACCATCCAGCTAGGCAATGCCGCATTGCTGGCCGAACTCACCGGCATCACCGTAGTAACGGATTTTAGAAATCGTGACATCGCGGCTGGCGGACAGGGCGCTCCGCTTGTGCCGAAGTTTCACCAAGTCTTATTTGCAGATTTGAAGAATCATCGTGTTGTTGTCAACATTGGCGGGATCTCCAACCTTACCAGTCTTACGCCTGCCGGAGGAGTCACCGGATTTGACTGCGGCCCCGGCAATCTGCTGATGGATGCATGGTGTTTGCGTCACTTGGGCAAGATATATGATGAGAATGGGATCTGGGCGGGGACAGGCAAAGTAATTCCGGCGCTGTTTGAAAAACTTCTGACGCTGCCATTTTTCTCGCTGCCGCCACCGAAGAGCACCGGCAGGGAAATGTTCAACCTGCCTTGGCTGGAGAGTTTTCTGTGTGGTAAGGAGAAACCGGAGGATGTGCAGGCTACTTTGTTACAGCTCACTGTCACAGGGATCTCCAGGTCGGTGCTTGCTTACTTCCCGAGTGCAGTGGAAATCTATTTATGTGGCGGTGGAGCGCGCAATGCAGAACTGGTTGCCAAATTACAGATCGCATTGCCGGGAAAAAAGGTGGAACTGACCGATGCACTGGGCGTGGATGCTGACTGGCTGGAGGCATTTGCTTTTGCCTGGCTGGCGCAGCAGGCTATTGTGGGGATTCCTGCCAATCTTCCCGAGGTTACTGGCGCGAAGGGTGCCCGGGTCCTTGGTGCAATTTACCGGGCTTGAGTCTCTGCAATCTCATTCAACAATTTCACCAGCCAAATAAAAATGGGAGCGAAGGCTCCCATTTTTTCTAATAAGAACTTGCTTATGCTGAGAACGAAGACCCGCAACCGCAGGTACTGGCAGCGCCGGGATTCTTGATCACGAATTGGGCGCCCTCGGGGCTTTCCTGATAGTCGATTTCCGCACCCGCCAAGTATTGGAAACTCATCGGGTCGATCAGCAGTTTCACCCCATTCTTTTCCATTACGGTATCGTCTTCGTTGACCAGTTCGTCAAAGGTGAAGCCGTATTTGAAGCCGGAACACCCGCCTCCGCTTACGAAAACTCTCAGTTTAAGTTCGTTGTTGCCTTCTTCCTCGATCAATTGTTTGACCTTGCCTGCCGCGCTATCGGTAAAGATCAGCGGAACCTGCATTTCAGTAATCGAGTCTGTTTCGGTGACTGCATTCATATCGAACTCTTTATATTAAATAAGCCATAAAAATTATCCTCTGCTACTGAGCGAAGGTCAATCGCCAGTGGCGGGTACCAATGTCATTACTTTATTGCCTTGCTGTACATGATCCTGGTGCAGCAGCATGCCTTCGATCGTTGCCCCAAGCTGAATTTCAAGAGCACGGCAATACACATCCCCCGACACTCTGGCTTTGGCTTGTAGTTCCAGGTATTCATCTGCGTGTACTGGGCCGACTACGGTGCCATTGATGACCGCATGAGAAACCTGAATTTTCCCCTCAATACTTGCCTGATCGCTCAGCATCAGGGTGCTGGGCTTGTCCCCCGTTGCGGTGATGTTTCCACGGACGCGTCCATCTATGCGCAGACCGCCACTGAAACTGATGTCGCCCACGACGTGAGTACCCGTGCCGATGAGTGAATCGATCTGGTTTTGGGGTTTGTTGGTTTTTTTTCCGAACATTTCTTCCTCCTTTACGAGGGTAGATTCACGACTTGCGTTAACTTCGATTGCGCCACGCCATTTTCGAACACCCGTACCTGCAGGCTCTCCACTACGGCGCCTGGCTGCAACCGGAAGCTTTTCTCTACTCGCTGGTAAAACTTGAAGCTGACATTAGTTGTCTTTGAAGAGTCCTCGCCAGGAAGAGGCATGGCCACCATACTCCCATTCTGCCGCAAATTGACTGTGAATTCCAGATTACCCTGAAAATCCTTGGTACGCTGCTTACCCTGCACCAGCAGCAGGCTGTAGTGATATTCTCCAGGGGATTGCCCCCGTCCCAGTTTGAAATGGTATATGGAAACCCCATCGCCCGCCATTCCGCTACCTGACATGAAGGTCTGGAGGAAAGCCAGATCCTCCTTCAGTTGGGTGTTCTCATTCCCCAGAGTCTTGACCTGCTTGACAAGATCGTCGCGCGCGGCAAGTTCCATTTGTGCACGGCGTTCAAGCCCGATTGCTCCTATGCGCAGCGCTTCATTATCCTGCTGTAACTGCATGTTCGATTTAGACAGTCGACCCAGTTCCTGGGTTACTCCATTCATGTCAAAATTTGCAAACTTGCGCCCGGCATCATATATGCCTAAGGATAGCCCCAGTGCCAGCGCCAGCCCGGCAACGACAGCAATTACCAGCCACCGCAGGTACCATGGAAAATGTGGACGCACCGCCACTCGCGGCGCGGATATGCCAAATTTTCTTTTGAGAGATTTAATTATTACCATCAGGCTATGCTGAGGCGGTGGCGGCGCATTTAAGGCAGCAATGGAGCATGATCGATGGCAAGAGTTTCTGGCAAACTAAACATGAGATTCATATTCTGCACCGCCTGTCCGGCCGCGCCCTTGACCAGATTATCCGTTACCGATAGTACCACTACCGTGTCGCCTCCTTGGGGTCGATGCACCGCAATGCGGCAGAGATTGGAGCCGCGCACTGAGCGGGTTTCGGGATGACTGCCCGCAGGAAGCACGTCAACAAACGGTTCGTTGGCATAACGCTGTTCAAACAGGGTCTGTAAATCAGTATTCGTGGTAAGTCTGGCATAGAGTGTGGCGTGTATGCCCCGGATCATTGGGGTGAGATGCGGTACGAACGTAAGTCCGACCGGCTTTGCTGCCATATTGGACAGCCCCTGTCTGATTTCTGGCAGATGGCGGTGACCCGGTACCCCATAAGCCTTGAAATTGTCAGAAGCTTCGGCAAACAGCGTGTGTACTTCTGCCTTGCGTCCCGCGCCGGAAACGCCAGATTTCACATCGGCGACAAGATGATCCACATCTACTATGCCGGCCTCAATCAAGGGAAGAAAACCCAGTTGCACCGCAGTAGGATAGCAACCGGGATTCGCCACCAACCGTGCTTTCCTGATCCTGTCGCGATGGATCTCAGGCAGGCCATAGACAGCCTCTGCCACCAGTTCCGGACAGGCATGGGGCATACCGTACCATTTCTCCCATACCGCCACATCCTTGATGCGGAAATCGGCAGCCAGATCTATCACCCGTACTCCTGCGGCGAGTAACGATCTGACTTGCTGCATGGCAATGCCGTTGGGCGTGGCGAAGAACACCACGGCACAGTCCTCCAGCGCAACTTCGGCCGGGTCACAAAATTTGAGCGCCACCCGCCCACGCAAGCTGGGAAACAGATCTGCCACGGCCACGCCGGCTTCCTGGCGCGAGGTGATCGCCTGTATCTGCACCTCAGGGTGCTGCGATAGAATACGTAACAACTCGACGCCGGTGTATCCGGTTCCGCCAACGATGCCAACTTTGATCATGGAGTCTCCATGGTTTTGCGGGGTGAACAGCGTTCATGCGGCATTCTGCCCGTCTTGCCCGCTTTGCAGGAAAGAATCAGTCCACCGATTATAAGCAACAAACAAAAAAGCCGCCAGAAGCGGGCGGCTTTTCCGGTATATGCGAAAAATTTATCGCTTGGAAAACTGCTTGCGCCGACGCGCCTTGCGCAGACCGACTTTTTTCCGCTCCACCTCACGCGCATCGCGCGTGACCAGCCCAGCCTTGCTCAATACGGGTTTGAGTGTAGCGTCGAAATCAATCAACGCCCGAGTGATGCCGTGGCGCACTGCACCAGCCTGGCCTGATTCGCCGCCGCCATGGATATTGATCATGATGTCGAAGGTCGCAAGATTGCCGGTTAATTCCAGCGGTTGACGAACCACCATGCGACCAGTTTCGCGGGAAAAATATTCATCCACCGGCTTGTCGTTGACCGTAATCGCACCTTTGCCGGGTTTGAGGAATACCCGTGCTACCGCGCTTTTGCGCCGGCCGGTACCGTAATTATAATTTGTACTCATATATTAAGCTCTGACCTCGAGTTGTCGCGGCTGTTGTGCCGCGTGGGGGTGGGTGGCACCGGCATAAACCTTCAGCTTCTTCAGCATGGCGTAGCCTAGCGGACCCTTAGGCAGCATGCCTTTGACCGCTTTCTCCAGTGGTCGCCCTGGAAAGCGCGCATGCATTTTGGTGAAGTTGGTCTGGTAAATGCCACCGGGGTAGCCGCTGTGCCGGTAGTAGATTTTATCTTCCGCCTTGTTGCCGGTTACTCGCAGCTTATCGACATTGACCACGACGATAAAATCACCGGTGTCTACGTGGGGAGTGAATATCGGCTTATGTTTTCCGCGCAGACGGTGTGCAATTTCGGCCGCGAGGCGGCCCAGCACCTTGTCGGTTGCATCGATCACGAACCAGTCGTGTGTTACTTCATGTGGTTTAGCTGAAAAGGTTTTCACAAAGCCTGCCTGCATGTTCAAAGAAAGCCGCAAATTCTATGCCAGACCCGAGTGAATGTCAAACACTACCCTGTTTTTGGGCCCGGATGCTCGGTGCTTCGCCCATGGTCAATGTTGCTCCATCAGTAAATCACTCTAACATTTTCCGTCTGGAAATGGGCTGACAGCGATTGCAGCAGATTATCGTGCAGACTCACACGCCAGGCATCACCCAGCTCGAGTTCACACATTGCATTCTGGTTGCGGTAAACCACCGATACCGGACAATAGCAACGGTTGTCACCGCCGCTGTTATCCGGATTTCCCGGATTGCCAGTGCTACGATAGGGCGCGAGCAATTCTTTAAGCTTGCCGGCGTTTGCCAACCCATTGCAGTGGAGTTTCACACTCTTGGCATGGCGTGAGCGGGCATCAGCGAGATCATACAATTTGTCAGCGATAATGCGCAGCCCGCCCCCATTTTCCTCGTCGCCCCCTCTGCTGTTTACCTTGACCTCGGCCAGCAGCAATTGGTCTTCCTTCAGCCAATTGCGAAGGGACTCAAACAGTTCGTTGTACACCACCATCTCTACCCGTGCATGACCATCATCCAGCACGACCACCCCCATCTTGCCCCGCCGAGTCATCTGTGTGCGGATGGCGTAGACGACACCTGCCAGAAGTTGCGGTTCCTTCTGGGGATATAACCGGTCGAGCCGGGTGCGCACGAAATGTTGTAACTCATCCGTATAAGCGTTAAACGGATGGCCACTTAAATAAAATCCCAGCGCCAGTTTCTCGTTCTGCAGCTTCTCCTTTTCCAGCCATTGCGGCACATCAACCAGGTGGGGCTGTTCTGCTGCCCCGTCGCCTTCACCGAATAAACTCACCTGGTTGGCGGTACGGCTGATCTGTTCGGCAGACTCCAGTGCGATGCCAACTGACGCCAGCAGGCTTGCGCGGTGAGTATTGACGGAATCAAACGCGCCGGCACGGATGAGTGATTCCACCACGCGGCGGTTAACGATGCGTTTGTCCACCCGGCGGCAGAAATCGAATAAATCCGTGTAGGGCCCATCCCGGTCACGCGCCTTGATAATGGAGATTATCGCCGATTCACCCGTTCCCTTTATTGCTCCCAAGCCATAGCGGATGGTTTTTTCATCCATGGGTACGAAGCGATAACCGGACAGGTTAACGTCGGGCGGCAGAATGGTGAGACCATTGGCAACGCCGTCTTCAAAGAATGAGTGTACTTTGTCGGTGTCGTCCATATCGGCCGACAGGGTGGCGGCCATGAATTCCGCCGGGTAATGTGTCTTGAGGTAGGCGGTCTGAAATGCAATCAAGGCATAAGCCGCCGCGTGCGATTTATTGAAACCGTAACCTGCGAACTTTTCCATCAAACCAAAAAGCTCTGCCGCTTTGCGTTCAGATAAATCGTTCTTGATTGCACCGGCGACAAAGATATCGCGTTGCTGCGCCATTTCCTCGACCTTTTTCTTGCCCATCGCCCGTCGCAGCAGGTCGGCGCTGCCCAGACTATAACCACCTATCACCTGGGCGATTTGCATCACCTGTTCCTGGTAAATCATCACGCCGTAAGTGGGGCCGAGTATGGGTTGCAAGCGCGGATCAAGGTAATCCACCCGCTTGCCATGTTTACGTTCTGTAAATTCAGGGATCAAGTCCATCGGTCCCGGGCGATACAGCGCAACCAGCGCGATGATATCTTCGAAACAGTCGGGTTTGGCCTTCTGCAGCAGATCTTTCATGCCGCGCGATTCAAACTGGAACACTCCCACGGCGTTGCCTTGCCGCAACAGCGCGTAAGTAGCAGGATCGTCCAGAGGAAGATTTTCCAAGCGAAAGAGTGCGGAATCTGCAATTTCGGGTTGAGTAGTATCCTGACCAGTATCGGTTCTGCCAGGGTCGATCTGTTGTTCCCTTCTCCCCGCATCCCGTTGCCTGATGTACCTGACGGTCCAGTCAAGTATGGTCAGGGTGCGCAGTCCCAGGAAATCGAATTTCACCAGGCCGATTTTTTCCACATCGTCTTTGTCCAACTGGCTTACTGCCGAATTGCCTGATTCCGCGCAGTAAATCGGGCAAAAATCCGTGATCTTGCCCGACGCAATCAGTACCCCGCCAGCATGGGTCCCGACATTGCGGGCAATCCCTTCCAGGCGTTCAGCCAGTTCCAGCAGGTCACGCACTCCCTCCTCCTGTTGCACGCGCTGGTTCAATTGCGGCTCTATTTCCCGTGCTTTTTTCAGGGTCATGCCGAGTTCAAACGGCACCAGCTTCGCCAACTGATCGACAAAGTTGTAAGGTAGATCCAGCACCCGCCCGACATCCCGCACTACTGCTTTTGCCGCCATGGTGCCGAAAGTAACGATTTGTGAAACGCTCTCGGCGCCATATTTCTGTTTCACATATTCGATTACATGTTCGCGCCCGTCCTGGCAGAAATCGATATCAAAGTCAGGCATGGATACCCGCTCCGGATTGAGGAAGCGCTCGAACAGCAAATCGTAACGCAGGGGGTCCAGGTCAGTAATGCCGAGAGAATATGCAACCAGAGAGCCCGCGCCGGAGCCCAGTTGATGAAATCGGCGACGATCAGAAAATATCCGGCAAATCCCATCTGGATGATGGTGGATACTTCGAAATCCAGTCGTGCACGATATTTCGGGATTTGCGCGTTACGCCCGGCAGCATCAGGAAAGAGCACCTGCATGCGTTCTTCCAGGCCAGCCAGAGCTTGATCATGCAGATATTGTTCCAGACTTTCGTTATGCGGAGTAGGGAACAGTGGCAAGCGGTTGACGCCCAGTTCCAGTATGAGATTGCAGCGCTTGGCAATCTCTACGCTGTTGGCGAGTGCCGCCGGAATATCGGCGAATAGCTCGGCCATTTCTGCCTGGGTCTTGAAATACTGCCGTTCAGTGAAATTCTTTGGGCGGCGGCGGTCGCCCAGCACGTAGCCCTCGGCGATGCATACCCGCGCCTCGTGTGCCTTGTAATCGTCAGGACTCAGAAACTGCACCGGTTGTGTCGCCACCACCGGCAGATGCAGGGCGGATGCCAGCACCAGCGAACGCTGCACCAGGGCCTCTTCATTGGCGGATCCGACGCGCTGCACTTCAATATAAAAGCGTTCAGGGAACAGTTGCGCCCATTCTCGTGCCAGCACTTCGGCTTGAGCCAGATTGCTTTGCGCCAAGGCCAGGCCGATATCGCCAAGATGCGCACCGGACAAGGCGATTAATCCATCTGTTCCACCTTCGTTTTGATTGAACCAGGATTTACGGATCTCGGGTCGTCCGCGATGCTGATTCTCACGGTAAGCGCGCGACAGCAGGCGGCACAACAGCAGGTAGCCAGAGTAGGACTGACACAATAGCAACAGGCGTGCGGGTTTGTCGCGGTCGGTTTCGTTAGTGACCCAGACATCGCAGCCAATGATCGGTTTTATCCCCTTGTCACGTGTCGCTTGGTAAAACTTCACCATGCCGAACAAGTTGGAGAGATCGGTCAGCGCCAGTGCCGGCATGCTGTCGGCCACCGTTTTTGCCACCGCAGCGTCGATGCGTACGATGCCGTCAACGATGGAATACTCGCTGTGCAGGCGCAGGTGGATGAAAGTGGGAGTGGCGAGCATGGTGTTACAATTCGGTGCCGAGTGTTCTGTATTTAGTTGCGGTTAAATTCGATTTCGTGACTAACTTTCAACTCACCACCGAACGTTAAAAATCATTTTTAATTCTACACCATGTTGAAAGCCCCCGAACTTTTACTCCCTGCTGGTTCGCTCGACAAAATGCGTGCCGCCTACGCCTTCGGTGCGGATGCGGTTTATGCCGGTCAGCCGCGTTATTCCATGCGTGCCCGTAACAATGAATTCGGTTTGGAGCAGTTGCGCACGGGTATCGCCGAAGCGCACGCCATGGGCAAGAAATTTCTCGTTGCCAGCAACATCATTCCGCACAATGCAAAAGTGAAGACTTACCTGGCTGACATGGAGCCGGTGATTGCGATGCGACCGGATGCGCTGATCATGGCCGACCCCGGGCTCATCATGCTGGTGCGGGAGAAATGGCCGGAAGTGCCCATACATCTTTCCGTCCAGGCCAATACGGTGAATTACGCGGGGGTAAAGTTCTGGCAGAAAATGGGGCTGACGCGGGTAATTCTGTCACGTGAATTGTCGCTTGATGAAGTCGAACAAATCCGCCAGTTGTGCCCCGACATGGAGCTGGAAGTATTTGTCCACGGCGCATTATGCATCGCTTATTCAGGGCGTTGCCTGCTGTCAGGCTATTTCAATCATCGCGATCCAAACCAGGGCACCTGCACCAATTCCTGCCGCTGGGATTACAAGGTTAAACCGGCCGAAGAGGACGCCAGCGGCGACATACGGCATGTACAAAAAATTGATTTCGATTTCAGTCAGGCGCTGATGCAAGCAAACGGGCAAACGGGCCTGGCCGCCAGTGGAAATGGCGGTGACAAAATCAAACGCCATCCTGCCGCCGATCAGGTTTATCTGATCGAGGAGAAAGAGCGCCCCGGCCAGTTGCTGCCCATCATGGAAGACGAGCACGGCACTTACATCATGAATTCCAAAGACCTGCGGGCGGTGGAGCACGTCGAGCGGCTGGTCAGAATCGGCGTGGATTCGCTGAAAATTGAAGGCCGCACCAAGTCGGTGTATTACGTTGCCCGCACCGCGCAGGTTTACCGCAAGGCAATAGATGATGCGGTGGCAGGGAATCCTCTGGATCCTTCCCTGCTGGGCGAACTGGAGGGGCTGGCTAATCGCGGCTATACCGACGGCTTCTACCAGCGGCATCACGCCAGCGACACGCAAAACTACCTGCGCGGGCACTCGGAATCAAATCGCAGCCAGTATGTGGGCGACATCACCGGCCTCGATGTAGTCAACGGCATGGCCGAAGTGCTGGTGAAAAACCGTTTTCAGGTGGGCGACCGGCTGGAAATCATCCATCCTTCCGGCAACAGGGTGATCGAACTTGCGCGCATGCAGAATCTTGATGGCGAAACGGTCGAGGTTGCACCGGGTAGCGGCTACCGGGTCAAGATTCCTTTGACGGGCAACATCGAGAATGCTTTCGTGGCAAGGCTGTTGTAATTGCGCTCATGGACGTGATCCATGTTTGAAAAGAATGTTGTCGAAACCCGGTGTTTCAGCCAACCTGATTGCGGAAGAAGCTGATTATTCTTTCCGGTAGCCACGTCAGTTTGCCGGGGAACGGCGAATTCAGAAATCCGGCGTGTCCTCCCTGTTCAGGGAATTCCAGCGTAACTGCAGATGAAACGTCAGCGCATGCAGGCAGCACGGAGGCGGGCATGAAGGGATCGTTGCGGGCATTGATGACCAGCGTGGGTACCTGGACATGCCTGAGCCATGGCTTGCTGCTGGATTGGCTCCAGTATTCGTCGGTATTGCGAAAACCGTGCAGCGGCGCGGTCACAATGTTGTCGAATTGATATATCGAGGTACATGCGGCTAATGCGGTGGCGTCAAACAAGCCGGGGAAACGAACAATTTTTTCCAGTGCCTTGAGTTTCAGGGTATCAAGAAAGTGGCGGGTGTAGAGCCGGTTGAAGCCAGCATCCAGTGCTTGCCCGGCAGCTGCCAGGTCCAGGGGAACGGAAACTGCCACCGCGCCGGCGAGTATCCGGCAAGCTTGATCGCCTTGCTCACCAAGCCATTTCAGCAAAGCATTGCCACCCAACGATACGCCGACTACGTAGAGCGGAACGGAGGAGTCATCTTTCCCGTTTTGGTCGCTAATCCGGCGTAGTATCCAGTCGATTTCTGCCGAATCTCCGGCATGATAAGCCCGCGGCAATCGATTGGGCGATCCGGAGCAGCCGCGAAAATGCACGACCGCGCCACGCCAGCCACGATCCCGCAACGCCCCCATGATGCTCAGGACATAATGACTGCACGAGCTGCCTTCAAGTCCATGAAACAACACGACCAGTGGTGTGTCAGCAGCGCCGTCCAGCCAGTCGATATCAATGAAATCCCCGTCATCCAGTTCCCAGCGTTCGCGCCGGTAAGCAACCGGAGGCACGGGCAGCAGATAGGGGTAGATGGTTTGCGCATTGCCCCCCGGCAGCCAGGTTGGAGCAACGTAAGGCAACGGGGGTGGCAAACTTTTCAAGTTCGGGTATGTGAGAAGCGACTAAGGCCCGGGTAATTTACCGGACCCTGACATGTTTGGTAGGCCGTGCGAGATTTGAACTCGCGACCAACGGATTAAAAGTCCGCTGCTCTACCGGCTGAGCTAACGACCCGGAGGTTGAGCATTATACCGATTCACCCCCCGATACAAAAGTTCTCTTTGAATAAAGTGCTTCAAATGCGAGAAGAGCCTTTATTCAAGCGGCCTTCACCGCTGCCACTATTAAGGTATCTGGCGACCGCAACACTGATGACGACGGTGACGGGGGGCAGGATCCTGCTCGCATTGGGGGGTGACAGTTGAGTTCTGGTATAATTTTTCCGTGGACGATCGGGAGTCAGGATTGGGACAAGCGTTCAACGCCAGCAGTATGCTGAGCGCTGGGCAAGCGGACTCGATCACCCGGCACCACAGACCCGCCTCGGGAGTAACCGAGATGATCTTGCCCGTTTGAGCATCCTCGCTGGGCTATCCTATTGGAATATCGATGCAAGCGGTACTGGAAAAGGCAAGAAAAATCCGGATGATCATTTTTGACGTGGATGGAGTGCTGACCGACGGCAGTCTTCATTTCATGGCTAGCGGCGAGGAAATCAAGACGTTCAATAGCCATGATGGTCACGGCATGAAAATGCTCAAGGCAAGCGGGGTCGAGCTTGCCATCATCACTAGCAGAGAATCACGTTGTGTTGACTTGCGGGCACAGGATCTGGGCATCACACTCGTCTACCAGGCTGCGAAAAACAAGCTGCAGGTATTCGAGGAGTTGTTGGTGAAGCTGGGGCTGGATGCTTCTGCTTGCGCGTATGTCGGTGATGATTTGGTGGATTTGCCGGTGATGCTGCGCTGTGGCCTTCCCGTTTGCGTGCCTGCTGCCCCTGCATTGGTGAAAAAACATGCGGAGTATGTCACCTGTCTTGAAGGCGGGCGCGGTGCGGTGCGTGAAGTCTGCGAAATGATAATGCTGGCGCAGGATACCCTGCATGCGCAACAGGCGGCGTACCTGAAATGATCAAACAGCTCACCGCCAGACTTAATGGTCTTCCCAAGCTGCCTCTGGCTTTATTGGTCTTGCTGGCGGCGGCGACATTCTGGCTGGACAAAGTAGTACGGCCGCCAGTTGTTGCGGAAAGTAGTGGCTCACACCGCGATCCCGATTACATGCTGGAAGGTCTCTCGGTTATTCGCACGGATCAAGACGGAGTGGCGCGCTATAAACTTTTCGCGAAAAAAATGCTGCATTATTCGGACGACAATAGTACTCATCTGGAGCAACCCCGTCTCGTCAACGCTACTCCCGGCAAATCTGCGGTACAAATAAAAGCGGATCAGGGCGAGCTGACTGGCGGCAATGATGATGTCTATCTCAGCGGGAATGTCACGCTGTCGCGTAATGCGAATAACGGTTCGAATAAGGCGACCATGGTCACCAGTTCCTTGCGCATTACTCCCGATGATGACATCGCCAGAACCGATAAAGCCGTGACCATCACCGAAGGAAATACCACCATCCATGCTGTCGGAATGGAACTGGACAACCGTGCTAATGTCACCCGGTTATTGTCACAGGTAAAAGTCTCGCATGACAAAAAACGCTAGGCTGCCAGTCGCGTCCCAACCTGTTCACAAGGTATGCATGAAATCATTTTCTGTCCTATTGTTGTTGGGGTTGTTGTCTTCCGGTCACGCTCTGGCTGAACGGGCCGATCGCGATAAACCGGTCCACTTGGAGGCTGATCGTGCCACCGTGGAAAACGCCAACCGGACCAGCGTGTTCACTGGCAACGTAGTGCTCACTCAAGGCACCTTGATCATCCGTGCCGATAAAATGGTAGTGAAAGAAGATGCCAGTGGATTCCGGCACGCCACCGCCTTCGGTAATCTCGTCAGTTTCCGGCAGAAACGCGATGGCAAGGATGAATACATTGAAGGCTGGAGCGAACGCATGGAATATGACGGCAAGGCGGACAGGGTGCAGTTCTTCAAGAAAGCGCGTTTGAAGCGTGGGCAGGACGAGGTAGAGGGGGACTATATTTCCTACGATGCGGTCAGCGAGTTCTTTCAAGTGACGGGCGGCAATGAAAAGACAGACACCCAAACCAGTCCTGCCGGCAGAGTACGGATAGTGATCCAACCGAAGAATAAACAGGAGAATCCGGCGACCGAGAGTCAGTAGGAATGCAACTCTGCCCCGGAATCCGAGTTTTGAAGAAATGAGCGAATTTAAGGTCGATAACCTAAAAAAGCATTATAAGTCACGTACCGTGGTGCAAGACGTATCGCTTTCCGTCGCCAGCGGTGAAGTGGTCGGCTTGCTCGGTCCCAATGGTGCGGGCAAGACTACCTGCTTTTACATGATGGTGGGATTGGTGCCGCTGGATGGTGGCAGCATATATCTGGACGGGCACGATTTGAGCCAGATGCCGGTCCATCATCGGGCCCGCATGGGCCTGAGTTACCTGCCGCAGGATGCGTCAATCTTCCGCCGGCTTTCTGTGGCGGACAATATTTCTGCAGTGCTGGAATTGCAGGATTACGACGCTTATGAAATGCAGCAGCACCTGGATGACCTGCTGCATGATTTACATATCAGCCACTTGCGCGACAACTCTGCCATGAGTTTGTCCGGGGGCGAGCGCCGTCGTGTAGAAATCGCCCGGGCACTGGCGACACAGCCCCGCTTCATCCTGTTGGATGAACCGTTTGCGGGGGTGGATCCTATTGCTGTGCTGGACATCCAGAAAATAATTCACTTTCTCAAGGAACGCGACATCGGTGTGCTCATTACCGACCACAATGTCAGAGAAACATTGGGAATTTGTGACCACGCTTACATTATCAACCAGGGCGAGGTACTGGCCAGCGGAAAACCTGATGAAATCATTTATAATGACAACGTAAGAAAAGTGTACTTGGGAGAGCATTTCCGGCTGTGAAATAAGGGTTCAATCTGCTCGAATCTGTGGTTGTCCGTTGTTTCTCCAAAATTATGAGACCTACCCTCCAGCTCAAACTATCGCAACACCTGACACTCACCCCGCAGCTGCAACAATCCATACGGTTGTTGCAACTCTCGACGCTTGAGATGAATCAGGAGATAGAGCGTGGTGCAGGAGAATCCCCTGCTTGAGCTTGATGATAACGCTGAATACCAGGGCTTCCAGCCAGATAACTCCCCGTCATCACCAGCACCAGAGTTGTCGGAACCTCAGGATGAGTCCACGGCGAATGCGCTTGCTACCGAGGATGATACCGAGACAAAAACAAACTCAATCGATGAGTCAGACTGGTTTGAGGGTACCAGTACTTCTCGCGGCGCGCGCGATGACGATGATGAACATGAATTTCCGCAACAAGCAGCCGAACCCATCAGCTTGCGTGAGCACCTCAATCTGCAGATCAGTCTCAGTCAGATCACCGAACGCGACAGAAGGATCACAGGCTTGCTGGTAGACGGTCTGGATGACGATGGTTATCTCACTCAGGATCTGGAAGAACTTGTCAGCCTGCTGCCGCCAGAACTCGAAATAGACCTGGATGATTTGCACATCGCGCTTGAATATTTGCAACATCTGGATCCGCCCGGCGTGGGTGCCCGTAACCTGGGAGAGTGTCTGGCGCTGCAACTGCGCGCTCTGCCGGAGGATACGCCCTACCGCGAGCAGGCGCTGCTGCTGGTAACCAGTCATCTGGAAAGTCTGGCATCACGGGATTTCCGTTTGATCAAGAAATCATTGCATTGTGATGATGATTGCCTGCGCTCAATCCAGCATCTTGTCACTCACCTGAATCCCAGACCGGGTTCGATATTTAATACTACGGTGGCCCGCTATATCGTGCCTGATGTGATCGTGACCAAAATCGGCGGTGCCTGGGTAGCCAACCTTAATCCGGAAGCGATGCCACGCCTCGGTATCAATCGCTACTATGCTTCCATCTTGAAGCAAAGTCATGATGATTCGGCACAACGGCTGAACAGTCAGCTACAGGAAGCCAAGTGGCTCATCAAGAATGTGAAACAGCGCTTCGACACCATCCTGAAGGTGTCTTGCGCCATAGTCGAACGCCAGCGGCAATTCTTCGAACACGGCGCGGTCGCCATGCGCCCGCTAGTGCTGCGGGAGATAGCAGATACTCTGGACTTGCATGAGTCCACCGTTTCTCGCGTGACGACGCAGAAATTCATGCGCACACCGCGCGGCATATTCGAACTGAAGTATTTTTTCGGCAGCCATGTCGCGACTGATACCGGCGGTGCTTGCTCTGCTACAGCGATTCGTGCTCTGATCAAACAGTTTGTGCATGGCGAGAATGTGAAGAAACCGCTAAGTGACAGCCAGATTTCTGAAATTCTTGGACAGCAGGGCATCGTGGTTGCCCGGCGCACGGTTGCGAAATACCGTGAGTCCATGCAGATTCCACCAGTTAGTCTTCGTAAATCGTTTTAACCCAAGCCAAGGAGGCATGATGAATCTCAACCTTACCGGTCACCATGTGGAAATCACCCCAGCCATGCGGGATTACGTTACTTCCAAGATGGACAAGATCAGGCGCCATTTTGATCACGTCATTGATGTCAGCGTGATTCTGTCGGTGGAAAAACTTAAGCAGAGGGCCGAGGCCAACGTACACGTACGCGGCAAGGATATTTTTGTCGAAACTGACAGTGCCGATATGTATGCTTCCATAGACAGTCTGGTGGACAAGCTCGACCGGCAGATACTCAAGCACAAGGAAAAAAATGCAGATCGCCGTAATAGTGCGGTGCCGCTAAAGGATGATGAATCGTAGCAGTTGGAATAGTTGAGCGTAGAGGCGAAAGCCGGTCTATTGCCGTCATTCGACGGGCTTGATTGAATTAACCGAACCCCAATTTACCTTTTTTATGAACCTCATTGCACAGCTCCTTCCCCCGTCTAACGTTATTGTAGAATTGGATGCCGCCAGCAAGAAGCGTGTATTCGAGCAGGTTGGATTATTGTTTGAAAACACTTTGCACATTGCCCGCAGCCAGGTGTTTGACAGCCTGTTTGCGCGCGAAAAACTGGGCTCTACCGGCCTCGGTCAAGGTGTGGCAATTCCGCATGGCAGAATTAAAGGACTGCGCGATGCTGCTGCGGCCTTTATCCGAATGAAGGAGCCGATCCCGTTCGACGCGCCGGATGGCAAACCAGTCAGCCTGGTCTGCATCCTGCTGGTCCCGGAGAAGGCCACTGATCAGCACCTGCAGATTCTGAGCGAGCTGGCACAAATGTTCAGCGACAAGAGTTTCCGTGAAAGTCTGCTGACCGGCAAGGATGCGACGGAAGTCTATCAACTCATCTCCAACTGGACACCAAATGCCCCAGATCAGCATCGCACAGCTATTTGAAGATAAGCGGGAGAAGCTGGATCTGACCTGGGAAGCGGGCAGGGACGGTAGCGACAGACAACTCGACGATGAAACCATCGCGCAGTCTGCCCAAGGGGTAGTCGGCCATCTCAATTTCATGCATCCCAACTGGGTACAGGTATTGAGTGACATCGAAATTGATTATCTCAACCAGCTTGACCCTGTGTCCTTGCAGCAGAATATGCAGCAGCTTGCCCAAAGCAGCATAGCGTGCGTGATTGTCGCAGGCGGCGCATCCGTACCGGCCTCACTGCGCGCATTGGCCGACGCCACCCGCATTCCTTTACTGCGTTCGCCGTATTCCAGTCTGGAAGTGATCTGGTTGTTGCGCACCTACCTGGGACGCGTGCTGGCACCGCCCACTACGCTGCATGGCGTACTTCTGGATGTGCTGGGGATGGGCGTGATGATTACCGGTGAAAGTGGTGTCGGCAAAAGTGAGCTGGCGCTGGAGTTGGTGAGTCGCGGCCACGGCCTGGTGGCAGATGATGTGGTGGAACTGCGCCGTATTGCACCCGAAACCCTGGAGGGGCGTTGTCCACCGATGCTGCGTGATTTCCTTGAGGTGCGCGGACTGGGGGTGCTGAACATTCGAACCATTTTTGGCGAGACTGCAGTGCGCCGGCGGAAAAGCATGAAGCTGATTGTGCATTTGCTAAAACCCGGTAGTGCAGATCCTAATTCGCTGGAGCGGCTGCCAATCAACGATGTCAACGAAAGCGTCATGGGCGTTAATATACGCAAGGTCATCATCCCGGTTATCGCGGGACGTAACCTGGCAGTGCTGGTAGAAGCAGCAGTACGGAATTACGTTTTACAGCTACGCGGCATCGATAGCACTAAAGAATTTCTTGCACGACACGAGCAGGAAATGGGGGATGATGGAGACCAAGTAACGGTTTGAAAATAAAACGTAACTCACATAGAGCGAGGAATTGAAGGTGTTTTTGCCATTTTTCCTGCGCAAGTAAAGTATTTTTTATCATAAATGATTAGCGAAAATATTTTCACAATTGCTTGACCAAGCGCAAATGGCTTGATATAAAAGCAGTTGCAGGGTTTTCCTGTAACTTTCTTACAAATAACGAAAGGGGAATTACGTGAATAAATCTGAACTCATTGATGCCATCGCTAAATCTGCTGACATCTCGAAGGCTTCGGCAGGTAATGCACTGGACGGGACATTGTCCGCGATTAAAGCCGCTCTTAAAAAAGGACAAAGCGTTACCTTGGTCGGATTTGGAACTTTCAAAGTGGGCAAGCGCGCAGCCCGCACCGGCCGTAACCCGCGTACTGGTGCAGCCATCAAAATCAAAGCAGCCAAGGTTCCGAAATTCAGCCCTGGCAAGGCACTCAAGGATGCAGTAAACTAGCGCCTTTTCCGGAGTAGGGTGCTTAGCTCAGTTGGTAGAGCGTCGCCCTTACAAGGCGAATGTCGGCGGTTCGACCCCGTCAGCACCCACCAGCCGTTATTCCACAGGTTTCGGGAGTGGTAGTTCAGTTGGTTAGAATACCGGCCTGTCACGCCGGGGGTCGCGGGTTCGAGTCCCGTCCACTCCGCCAAATTTTGCGCTAAACCAGGGCGAACGCAAGTTCGCCCTTTTTATTCGTTTCCTGGATTCCAACAGTGTTTGATTTTGTTCATAAAAAGAAAGGCGTAGTTCAGTTCATCCTGATACTGGCGACCTTGCCATTCCTGTTCTGGGGAGTTGAGTCGTATCGCAGTGATGGTGAGGATCAGGTCGCGTTGGTGGCTGGCGAAAAGATTCAGCGCCAGGAACTCGACCAGGCGATGCGCAACCAGCAGGAAAGCATGCGTGGCACCGGGGAGGATGCTCCGGACAGCCCGGAAGTGCGATCCGCAGTGCTGGACAGACTGATTCAGCAGCGCTTGCTGAAGCAGGAGGCAGCGCGCATTGGCTTGACTGTGCTGGACCCGCAGTTGGTGGACGTGATCCAGGGCATTGGGGCATTCCAGCAGGATGGTGCGTTTTCCAATAAGCGCTATGAAGAACTCCTGCGTGAACAAGGGATGACCCCGGTGGTGTTTGAAGCACGGGTGCGGCAGGAGATGCAGCAACAGCAACTGATTGATGCCTACACCAGGAATGGCTTTGTTCCGGATGCCGTGGCGGAGAGGGTCATGCGCCTGAGCGAGGAGCAACGTGAGGTCAGCCTGGCCCGAATTCAGCCGGAGCAATTCCTGGCACAGATGAGGCCGGATGATGTCGCCATCAAGTCCTATTACGAACGTCACCAGGCCGAGTTTCAGGTGCCAGAACAGGTGCGTGTCGAGTATCTGGTGTTGTCACTGGATGATCTGGCCAAACAAGTGCAGGTGAATGCCGACGAAACCAGGAAGCATTTCGAAGAGCAGAAGGATGGGTTTGGCCAGCCCGAAGAGCGTCAGGCCAGCCATATTCTGATAAGCGTGCCCGCCACCGCATCGGATGCGGACAAAGCTGCGGCGCGCGCCAAGGCGGAACAGTTGCTGGCACAGGTCAAGCAAGCACCGCAAAGCTTCGCTGATCTCGCCAGACAGCATTCTCAGGATCCCGGCTCGGCGGCCAAAGGCGGCGATCTTGGTTTCTTCGGACGCGGCATGATGGTCAAGACTTTCGAGGATACGGTTTTTCAGATGAAGCCGGAAGAAATTCGCGGGCCGATTCAGACAGACTTCGGTTTTCACATCATCAAACTCTCTGCGATAAAAGCCGGCAAGGCAGTAAGTTTTGACGAAGTAAAAAACCAGGTTGAACAGGAACTGAAGAAACAGAAAGCCGAGAAGACGTTTGGCGAGATGGCCGAAGGCTTCGGCAACATGGTGTATGAGCAGAGTGACAGCCTGCAGCCGGCTGCAGAGAAATTCGGGTTATCCATCCGCCAGAGTGATTGGATCAGCAGGAAGGGGGGCGAACTTCCCTACTTGACCAATGGCAGGTTATTGCAAGCAATATTCTCGGAAGACGCGATCAAGAATAAGCGCAACACTGAGGTGGTTGAAGTAACCCCCAATACCCTGGTTGTGGCGAGAGTGTTGAATCACCGGCCTGCAGCCATGCGTTCCATGGCAGCGGCAAAAGATGAAATCACCATGCTCGTGATCCGTCAGCAGGCGGCCGAGGCGGCCATCAAGGAAGGCGAGGAAAAGCTCGCGCGGTTGCAGAAAGGTGAAGCCGGCATGGTTGCATGGGGTCCGGTGCAGCAGGTTTCCCGCCAGCAACCGCAAGGCATGGACAATGAGACCCTGCGCACAATATTCAAAGCCAGGTCAACTGGATTGCCATCCTATGCTGGAGTGGCCAATCCGCAAGGCGGTTTTACTCTGCTTCGAATTAGCCGTGTAATCGAGTCGGCCCCTGCGGATAAAGCCATGCGCAAGGCCTTTGGTAAACAGTTGCAACAGTTACTTACCCAGGAAGAGCTCGCGGCTACTCTTGCGGGGATCAGGCAACGATCCGACGTGACGATAAAAAAATAGAATTCTGAGCAGAAGCAGCAATTAAGATTCGCTGATGTCGAAAGCAACCGTATTGAACCCAGCATCGACATAGGTGATTTCCCCGGTAACACCGCTGGCCAGATCGCTGCACAAGAAAGCCGCAACATTACCGACCTCCCCAATGGAAACATTACGCCGTAACGGCGCAACTTTTTCGGTATAGCTCAGCAGTTTGCCGAAATTACCGATACCCGCTGCCGCCAGGGTTTTGATCGGGCCGGCTGAAATCGCATTGACGCGTATTCCTTTGGGACCAAGACTGGATGCCATGAAGCGCACATTGGCTTCAAGGCTGGCCTTGGCCAGTCCCATTACATTGTAATTTGGCATGACCCGCTCTGCGCCCAGGTAAGTGAGTGTCAGCAGCGCAGCATTTCTGCCTTGCATCAGCGGCATCCCGGCTTTTGCCAGCGCAGCGAAGCTGTAGGAACTGACATCATGAGCAATGCGGAAAGCTTCGCGATTCACGCTTTCCAGATAGTCCCCACTCAATGCTTCGCGTGGAGCGAAAGCGACGGAGTGCACAATGCCATCAAGACCGTCCCAGTGTTTTCCCAGATCATCGAAGCACTGGCTGATCTCGCCGTCGCTCGCGACATCGCAGGAAAACAGCAAATCACTGCCGAATTCGGCAGCAAGTTTTCCAACCCGCTCGCGCACTCCCTCTCCTTGATAGGTGAAGGCAAGTTGCGCGCCTTCACGGTGCATTGCTTTGGCGATGCCGTAGGCGATGGAGCGATTGCTGAGCAGTCCGGCGATGAGTATGCGTTTATCGGCGAGAAATCCCACGGTATATCCTTATGACAGTTGAGGAGTCCGGCAAATTATAGCCCAAGGCCTGCCGGATCTGAAGAATCATGGGAAGATAGATCAGGCTGCGGGTTTTACACCCACCCTGTGCCCGGCATTTACGCTAAACTATCAAGCCAATGAAGGCTTTGTTCAAATACCTGCTGGCGCCGCTTGTGGCTTTGCTGTCCGCTTGTGGCGGCAACCCCTGGAATAGTCCCTATCCCGCCACCGATGCGGGAAAAAATATCCTCTATAGTGCGTTTGCCGAGCGTCCCAAACACCTTGATCCGGTGCAGTCCTACAGTTCCAACGAAATTCTGCTGACTGCGCAGATTTATGAACCGCCGCTGCAATACCATTATCTGAAACGTCCTTATACGTTGATTCCGGCAACAGTGACAAAGATGCCGGTGGCGCAGTATTTCGACAAGAATGGCGCGCAGTTGCCGGACGATGTCGATGCTGCGCAGATCGCTTATACGATTTATGAAATTTCCATCAAGCCTGGCATTCGCTATCAGCCGCATCCGGCATTTGCCAAAAATGAACAGGGACAATTCCTCTATCACGATTTGACTGCCAGGGATTTGACTGAGGTTTACAAGCTTGGCGATTTTTCCCGTACCAGCACGCGTGAATTGACTGCGGAAGATTATGTGTTCGAGATCAAGCGGCTGGCGCATCCCAGGCTGCATTCGCCGATTTTCGGTTTGATGTCGGACTACATCGTCGGTCTCAAGGAATATTCTGCCACCCTCAAGGCGGCAGCTGAAGCACAATCCGGGCAGCAAGGAAAAGACGGTTATCTGGATTTGCACAGCTATCCGCTGGAAGGTGCGCAGGTGGTGGATGCTTATACTTATCGCATCAAGATCAAAGGCAAGTACCCGCAGTTCATGTATTGGCTGGCGATGCCATTTTTTGCACCGATTCCATGGGAGGCAGAACGTTTTTACACTCAGCCGGGGTTGGCGGAAAAGAACATCACGCTCGACTGGTATCCCGTTGGCACCGGGCCTTACATGCTCACCGAGAACGACCCCAACCGGGTGATGATACTGGAGAAGAATCCCAATTTTCATGGTGAGACTTATCCGACCGAAGGGATGGCGGAAGATGAACAGGCGGGTCTGTTGGCAGATGCGGGCAAGCCGCTGCCTTTCATCGACAGGGTGATATTCAGCCGTGACAAGGAAAGCATTCCGCGCTGGAACAAATTCCTGCAGGGTTACTATGATGCATCGGGAATCGGCTCCGACAGCTTCGATCAGGCCGTGCAACTGACGGGGCAGGGGGAAGCGACCGTGACCGAAGCGATGAAGGCGCAAGGCATCCGACTGGAGACGGCGGTCGCGACCTCCACTTACTACATGGGTTTCAATATGCTGGACCCGGTGGTGGGCGGGCTGTCCGAGTCTGCCAGGAAATTGCGCCAGGCCATTTCCATTGCGGTGGATTACGAGGAGTACGTTTCAATTTTCGCCAATGGTCGCGGCATCCCGGCACAAGGGCCGATCGCGCCGGGCATCAGCGGCCATCGCGACGGCAGGGAGGGTGTCAACTCGGTAGTGTATGACTGGCTGCACGAGCGCCCGCAGCGCAAGCCGATTGCCAGCGCCAGGGCGTTGCTGGCCGAAGCCGGTTATCCCAACGGGATGGATGCCAAGACTGGCGCGCCGCTGGTGTTGTATTTCGACGTGACTTCCCGTGGTGCCGATGACAAATCCAGCCTTGACTGGATGCGCAAGCAATTCCAGAAACTCAACATTCAACTGGTGGTACGCAGCACCGACTACAATCGTTTCCAGGACAAGATCCGCAAGGGCAATGCACAGATTTTTGAATGGGGCTGGAACGCCGATTATCCCGATCCGGAGAATTTCCTGTTCCTGCTGAACGGTGCGGAACGGAAGGTCGACAACGACGGCCAGAACGCGGCCAATTACGACAATCCCGAATACAACCGTTTGTTCGAGCAGATGAAGAACATGGAGGATAGTCCCAAGCGCCAGCAGATCATTGATCGCATGGTGGAGATCCTGCGACACGATGCGCCCTGGCTGTGGGGATATCATCCCAAGGATTACGGGCTGTATCACGCCTGGTACGGCAATGTGAAATCCAACAAGCTATCGCACAACAACATCAAGTATTTCCGCATAGACGGCAGTCTGCGCGAACAGAAGCGGCGCGAATGGAATGAGCCAGTGCTGTGGCCTGCTGTGCTGGGATTGCTGGTGCTGGTGGCGAGCCTGACTCCCGCAGTAATCGCATACCGCCGCCGGGAGCAGGGCACGGGCACAAGGCAAGCATCGCCTGCTGCGCAGGGAGGAGCGAGCAATGCTTAATTACATCATTCGCCGCATGCTCTATGCCATCCCGATTCTGATCGGCGTGAATCTGATCACCTTCACCTTGTTCTTTGTCGTCAACACGCCCGACGACATGGCGCGGATGCAGTTGGGCATCAAGCGTGTCACGCCCGAGGCCATCGAAAAGTGGAAGCATGAGCGGGGCTACGACAAGCCGCTGATGCTCAACGATGGCGAAGAAGGCGCGGCAAAATTCACGCATACCATTTTTTTCGAAAAGTCGGCGGCCATGTTCGCTTTTGATTTCGGGCGTGCTGACGACGGGCGTGATATTGCCCACGAAATAAAATCGCGCATGCTGCCGAGTCTTGCCATCGCGCTGCCGGTATTTCTGCTGGGGTTGCTTGCCTACATCACGTTTGCGTTGGTGATGGCATTCTTCCGCGCCACTTATGTGGATTTCTGGGGAGTGGTGCTGTGCGTTGCGCTGATGTCCATCTCCAGTCTGTTCTACATCATCGGCGGGCAGTTTCTCATCAGCAAGCTGTGGCATCTGGTGCCCATTTCCGGCTATGGCGGCGGACTTGATGCCAGCAAGTTTCTGGTGTTGCCGGTCATCATTGGCGTGATCAGTGGCGCCGGCGCCAGCACCCGCTGGTATCGCACCATTTTTCTGGAGGAAATGAGCAAGGATTATGTGCGCACTGCGCGTGCCAAGGGTTTGCCGGAAAGCATCGTGCTGTTCAGACATGTGCTCAGGAACGCCATGATTCCGATTCTCACCGGTGCAGTGGTGGTGATTCCATTGCTGTTCCTTGGCAGTCTCATTGCCGAATCGTTTTTCGGCATACCCGGATTGGGTAGTTACACCATCGATGCGATCAACTCGCAGGATTTTGCCGTAGTGCGTGCGATGGTATTCCTCGGTTCGCTGCTGTACATCATCGGACTGATCCTGACGGACATCTCCTATACGCTGGTAGATCCCCGGATAAGGCTGGAATGAGCATGCTTTTCAAACCCGTCATTCTCTGGACCGATGCGCTCATCTACCTGCTGGTGCTGGTAGTGCTTGCCTTTGTCTGGTATGTGCGGCGCAACGAGCACATGCTGGCGCCGTGGCGGCGGGTGGGGCATAGCGCGAGCGGCATGGCGGCACTCACGGTGCTGGTATTCTTCATTGCGATCGGACTGCTCGACACGGTGCATTTTCGTCCCGCAGTCGAGAACAGCGGCAACAGTGAGCAGGTTTACAGCGTGGAAGTGCTGAGCCTGCTCGATGTCATTGCCGAACCATTGCGCACGCGCGTGGAAAAAACCTACTCGGCACCATTTGCCGCACACCTTTATGCCCGTGAGACCATCGAACTGCCGGATGGCGGACAGGTCAGGGAATTCCCGCGACTGCAATTCGGTGGAGCGCATTTGCAGAATCCTGACGTAGAACTCGTCGCTGATGTGACCGAGCGAGCGGCGGTGGGCGCAGCACAGGGTTTCCTTGGTTGGTGCGTGCTGGTGGTTTTGCTGGGTGCGTTATTGGCGCGCCAGGATAACGCAGGGTTGCTGCCTACGCTCTTTGCCATCCGGCGTGGCGCGACTGAAGTCCCCTGGAACGCGGTGCTGCTCACGCTGGTGCTGATACTGTCACTGCTGGGCGCTGCGCTGGCGCTGTCCACCCACTACCACATATTCGGCACTGACAAGGTGGGGCAGGACGTGTTCTATCAATCGCTCAAGAGTATCCGCACCGGGCTGGTGATCGGTACGCTCACCACGCTGATGATGCTGCCGTTCGCGCTGTTGCTCGGCATCATGGCGGGGTATTTTCGCGGCTGGGTGGACGATGTGATTCAATACATTTACACCACGCTGAGTTCGATCCCCGGCGTGTTGCTGATCGCGGCTGCGGTATTGATGATGCAGGTATACATGGAGACTCATCCTGAACTGTTCGACACCATTGCCGCCCGCGCCGATCTGCGTCTGCTGTTTCTTTGCATCATCCTCGGCGTCACCAGTTGGACCGGTTTGTGCCGACTGCTGCGCGGTGAAACCCTGAAGCTGCGCGAGATGGAATATATTCAGGCAGCGCACGCGTTCGGTGTCTCCCACTGGCGCATCATCAGCCGCCACATTCTTCCCAATGTGATGCACATCGTGCTGATCGCCACGGTGATGGATTTCAGCGGACTGGTTCTGGCCGAAGCCGTGCTGTCTTATGTCGGCGTCGGCGTCGATCCTTCCATGATCAGTTTCGGCACCATGATCAATGCCGCGCGCCTGGAAATGGCGCGCGAGCCGATGGTATGGTGGGCGCTGCTGTCAGCTTTCGGTTTCATGTTCGCGCTGGTCCTGAGCGCCAACCTGTTTGCCGATGCCGTGCAGGATGCGTTCAATCCGCGCGTGCGCACCTGGTCGTTGAAAGCCGGCAAACTGCGGCGCACAGAGCGCACGAAAACTCCGGAAAGCAAGCCTGTTGCCGCTGCCGCCAAGGACTCTAACCCGCCATGAACCCGCTGCTGCAAATCGATAATCTTGAAACCGTGCTCCACACCGGCGCCACGCCGGTGCGGGCGGTGGATGGACTGACGCTGCAGATCATGCAGGGTGAAACCTTCGCGTTGCTGGGGGAGTCCGGCTGCGGCAAGTCCATGACGGCGCTGTCCGTGATGCGACTGTTGCCGGAGGTGGGCGAAATCGTTGCGGGTTCGATCAGGATCGGCGGCGAGGATTTGCTGCTGCTGCCGGAAGCCGCCATGCGCAACGTGCGCGGCAAGCGCATCAGCATGATTTTTCAGGAACCGATGCTGAGCCTGAATCCGGTGATGACGGTGGCAGAACAGATAGGCGAAGTGCTGCAGCGGCATTTCAATTTGCGCGGTGCGGCACAACAACAGCGCGTGCTGGAAATATTGAATCAGGTGGGAATCCCCGACGCAGAACGGCGCATGGCCGAATATCCATTCCAGTTTTCCGGCGGAATGAAACAGCGCGTGATGATCGCCATGGCGCTGGCCGGGGAGCCGGAACTGCTGATCGCCGACGAGCCCACCACTGCACTGGATGTCACCATCCAGGCCCAGGTGCTCGATCTCATGCGTGATCTGCAACAACGCAGCGGCATGGCGATTCTGCTGATTACGCACGATCTGGGCGTGGTGGCGGAAATGGCGCAGAAAGTGGCAGTGATGTATGCAGGCGAAATTGTTGAAACAGCGACGCGTGCAGAATTCTTCCATAGTCCCGCGCATCCCTATTCACGCAAATTGTTTGCCTCGTTGCCGGGGAAAAACAAGCGCGACCAGGGGTTGGCGGTGATCAGTGGCAGTGTGCCGCCGCTGTCGCGCGAATTCGTTGGCTGCCGTTTCGCCGATCGCTGTGACCATGCCTGGGATTTATGCCGTACCACGGCACCGGGATGGAGCGCGGTGGTTGTCGGTCATCAAGTCAGATGTCATCTTTTTGATCAGACTGCAGGATCGATGCTTCATTCCAGTGCGGGCAAGACAGCAGAAACTGCTCCCCAGGGAATCCCCGCTGCCCCGTCTGCCGTCACCAATTCCGAATTGTTGCGCGTTGTTGACCTCAAGGTTCACTTCCCCATCCACAAGGGCCTGATGAAACGGGTGGCAGGATATGTCAAAGCGGTGGACGGGGTGTCGCTGACAATTCCGCAGGGCGGAACTCTGGCGCTGGTGGGTGAATCAGGTTGCGGCAAGACCACGGTGGGCAAGGGCATCCTGCAATTGATCCCGCCCACTGCGGGCAGTGTGCGCTACGACGGCCTGGAGCTGGTGGGGCTGGAACGCAAGCAGTTGCGCGAGAAGCGCGCCGAGTTCCAGATCATTTTCCAGGACCCGTATTCATCGCTCAATCCGCGCATGCGCATCATCGACATCATCGAGGAGGGCATGAATGCGCTCAATGTCAGGAACAATGACAGGGCAGATCATGCCGGGCAGCAGTCCTCGTCGTTACAGGGACAGAAGGTGGATGCGCTGTTGCAGCGCGTGGGGCTGCCACCGGAAACCAAATGGCGCTACCCGCACGAATTCTCCGGCGGCCAGCGGCAGCGCATCGCCATCGCCCGTGCGCTGGCGGTCAACCCCAGGCTGTTGATTTGCGACGAGCCCACCAGCGCGCTGGATGTGTCGGTGCAGGCGCAGATTCTGAATTTGCTGAAGGAATTGCAGGCCAGTCTGGGGCTCGCATATTTGTTCATTACGCACAATATTTCGGTGGTGGAGTATCTCGCCGATGAAGTTGCCGTGATGTATCTGGGAAGAATTGTGGAATGGGGCAGTGTGGATGAAGTGCTGGGCAATCCCAAGCATCCCTATACCCAGGCGCTGCTGTCGGCGGTGCCGGTAATCGAACTTAATCCCAAACGTGAAGTCATACGCCTGCATGGGGATTTGCCTTCACCTGCCAACCCGCCGGCAGGTTGCCACTTTCACCCGCGCTGCCCTCACGCCATGCCGGTGTGCCGCGAGACTTATCCGGGGAGCAGCAACTTCAGTTCAATCCATACGGCGCACTGCCATCTTTATCCGCAGCCGCAGAATACATCCACCTTACAGCCGCAAGGCGCAGAGACATGACAATTAGCCAGGAAGCAACACGGCGACGCACTTTCGCCATCATTTCGCACCCGGACGCGGGCAAGACCACGCTCACCGAAAAGCTGCTGCTGTTTGCCGGCGCCATCCACATCGCCGGCAGCGTCAAGTCACGCAAGGCCAGCCGTCATGCCACCTCCGACTGGATGGAGATCGAGAAGCAGCGGGGTATTTCCGTGGCCAGCTCGGTGATGCAGATGGAATATCGTGGCTGCGTCATCAACCTGCTGGATACGCCGGGCCACCAGGATTTCTCCGAGGATACTTACCGCGTGCTGACCGCCGTGGATGCGGCGCTGATGGTGATCGATGCGGCCAATGGCGTGGAAGCGCAAACCCTGCGGCTGCTGGAAGTATGCCGTGCGCGCAACACCCCCATCATCACCTTCGTCAACAAGATGGATCGTGAAGTGCGTGAACCGCTCGACCTGATCGACGAAATCGAGCAGACGCTGCACATGGCGACCGTGCCTTTTGCCTGGCCGGTGGGAATGGGCCATCACTTTCACGGCGTATTCGACCTGAAGCGCGACCGCATGCGCGTGTTTCAAGCAGGCGAGGATAAACTGGGCGACGCTGACGAAATCATCACGGGGCTGGATAATCCGGCAATGACGGCACGCTTTGGCGATAGCTTCACCCAGGCGCGGCAGGAGATTGAACTGATCCGCGGTGCCTCCGAGGAATTCGACCATGCAGCTTTTCTTGCCGGGCAGCAGACCCCGGTATTCTTCGGCTCCGCCATCAACAATTTCGGCATCCAGGAAGTGCTCGATGCGCTGATCGATCTGGCGCCGTCGCCCGGACCGCGCAAAGCCATCCAGCGCGTGGTGCAACCGGACGAGCCCAAATTTTCCGGTGTGGTGTTCAAGATCCAGGCCAACATGAATCCGGCCCACCGCGACCGCATCGCTTTCGTGCGCATTTGCTCGGGACGGTTCGAACGCGGCATGAACCTGCACGTGGTACGCAGCGGCAAGGACATCCGCCCCGGCAGCGTGGTGTCCTTTCTCTCGCAGCGGCGGGAGCTGCTCGATGTCGCCTATCCGGGCGATATCATCGGCATTCCCAATCACGGCACTTTGCAACTGGGAGACACGCTGACGGAAGGCGAAGAGCTGCAGTTTACGGGCCTGCCGTTCTTTTCCCCCGAAATTTTCCAGACGGTCGAGCTGGCCGACCCCATGCGCGGCAAACAGCTCAAGCTCGGACTCACCCAACTGGGCGAGGAAGGCGCGATCCAGGTGTTTCGCCCGCATGCCGGCGGCGCGCTGCTATTGGGCGCGGTCGGTACCCTGCAGTTCGAGGTGGTGGCGCACCGGCTCAAGCACGAATACGGCGTGGACACTCGCCTCGCTTCCGCCAAATACCAGATGGCGCGCTGGGTCACGGCTGACGATCCGCGTGAACTGAAACGGTTCATCGATACCAACGGACATCGGGTGGCTTACGACGCAGTCGATGCCCCCACTTTTCTGGCTTCGTTCGGCGCCGAGCTGAGCGTCGCCGAGGAAAGCTGGAAGCTGATCAACTTTCACCGGCTGCGTGAGCATGCCGGACTGGTGTTTCAGACTCATATGGACGGTTAACGGGCGGTTGGGTGAACCGGTATCAGCAAGCGTAGGGTGCATTCCATGCACCAAAACTCACGACGAACACCAAAGTGCATAAAAAGCACCCTACGACTGGACATCAACAGTGTGGAGAGAGTGCAATGAATCAATGGCTTTTTCTTTTGATCGCCATCGTCAGCGAGGTAATAGCGACCTCGGCGCTGAAGGCCAGCGATGGTTTTACGCAGCTATGGCCGTCGCTGGTGGTAGTTGCGGGTTACGCCACAGCTTTCTTTTTCCTGGCGCTGACCTTGCGTACCATGCCGGTGGGGGTTGCCTATGCCATCTGGTCCGGTGTCGGTATCGTGCTGATTACGCTGATCGCCTGGCGGGTATTCGGACAGACGCTCGATGTTCCCGCACTCATCGGACTGGGGCTGATCGTTGCCGGCGTAGTCGTGTTGAATGTATTCTCCAAGTCGATTGTTCATTAGTGCCTGGCATAACAAGGAGATAGTCGATGCCAACGAAGACTGCCGGGCAATCGGCCAAAAAACTCGTTTCTGTCCAGCGTAACGCGGCGCATCACTGGGTCGGCGACGGTTTCCCGGTGCGCACGCTGCTTACCTATGCGGAACTGGGGGCGCGTATCAGCCCTTTTCTGCTGCTGGATCATGCCGGGCCGATGGAGTTTCCGCCGACACAGAAACGCTTGGGCGTCGGCGAGCACCCGCACCGCGGCTTCGAAACAGTGACCATCATTTACGCGGGCGAAGTGGAGCATCGCGACAGCGGCGGTGGCGGTGGCTGCATCGGTCCCGGCGACGTGCAATGGATGACAGCGGCATCCGGAGTGGTGCACGAAGAGTTGCATGGGCGCAATTTCGCGCGGCACGGTGGCATGCTGGAGATGGTGCAGTTGTGGGTCAATCTGCCCGCCAAAGACAAGATGTCGCCGCCACATTATCAAAGCATTACGAGCGACCGGATACCCACTGTGCATCTTGCCGGTGGCCACGGCAGCGTGCGCGTGATCGCAGGCGAATTCGGCGGGCATGCCGGGCCGGCGCGGACATTCACACCGGTGCATGTATGGGATCTGCGGCTGGCGAGCGAGCAGTCTTTCGATCTTGCCGTGCCAGACGGTTATCCGGTAGCGCTGGTGGTACTCAAGGGCAGCGTGCGCGTGAATGGTTGCGAAACCATCGGTGCGGCAGAGGTCGGGCTGTTCGACCGGGCAGGCGGACACCTCTGCATCGACAGCGCACATGACGCCACCGCGCTGCTGCTCTGCGGCGAGCCGATTGATGAGCCGATCGTCGGCAGTGGCCCTTTCGTCATGAACACTGCCGAGGAGATTCGGCAAGCACAAGCGGATTACCAGAGCGGCAAGATGGGGCATCTGCCTTCACGCGGCTGATTCAGCAGTTCCCCGGTTTGACCGGGGCAGCAATGTCGGCGATACTTTGGTTCAATTCCATATTCTTTGGTTTGCATCATCACGCCATGCACCAACACTCTTTACCTCGTTCCGGATTGAGCGCCCTCGGCCACGCATGTGTGCGCTCAGTCAGCAGTTGGTGGGGACTCATTCACTTTGGCGCCGTCGCGCTGGTTCTGGCATTGTCGCCGTCGACCTATGACCGGGGGAACCGCGCCGCGGTTATCCGGAATATCTATGCCAGCACCTGGCAGGTGCTGTTCTGGTTTACGGTGCTGTGCGCACTTATCAGCCTGGTATTGATCCGCATCGTTGTGGTCACGGCTTCCAGTTACGGTTTGTCCCAATATGCGCTGGAGATGGTGGTGCGGGTGCTGGTGCTGGAACTGATTCCGCTGGGTGCCGCCCTTTTCGTGGTGCTGCGCTCGGGTGTGCTGACCAGTACCGGAGTGACGGCCAGCCCTCTGCATATCGAGCATGTTCCGCGCATTATTGCCATTGCATTCTCGGTGGCGACACTGGCCGCAGTGAGCAGCATAGTGGCGCTGGTATTGGCCTACCTGGTGGTTTATGGTTTGTCGCAATGGGGTCTGGCTGAGTATACGCACATGATCGGGCGCGTATTCGATCCGGTCGTCACCGTTACCTTTGTCCTCAAGACAGCGTGGTTCAGTCTGGCAGTTGCGGTGATTCCGCTCGCCTCGGCGCTGCAGACACAGCACGAGACTGCCAGGGAATCGAACGCTGTGCCGCAAGGGGCGGTACGATTGTTTCTGGTGCTGGTGCTGATCGAGGGCGTCTCTTTGGCAGCCAGATACGTTTAAAGCGGATAATATAAAACCTATGCACCCCGAATCCAAATTGCCATCAGTACCGCCGCCGCCCAACCTCGAGTTCAAGGTTGCGTTGTTGCTGGTTCTGATGGTGGTGCTGGCGTTCGGTTCGCTGGCATATGTGATGTATGCACGCGGGGTATTCGAAAATACCCAGCGGGTGATATTGGTCGCCGACGATTCCGAGGGCGTGACCGTCGGCATGGATCTGACGTTCTCGGGTTTTCCGATAGGGCGTGTGCAGCGCGTCGAACTGGCTGATGACGGCAAAGCCCGCATCGTGATCGAGGTGGCGCGTGAGGATGCCAAGTGGTTGCGTACCAGCAGCGTCTTCACCATGGTGCGCAGTATCGTGGGCAGCACCCATCTGCACGTGTACAGCGGGGTACTGACCGATCCGCCACTGCCAGATGGTGCTGTGCGCACGGCATTGATCGGTGATGCCACCGCAGAAATTCCTCAGTTGGTGAACACTGTACGTACTCTGGTCGAGAATCTGCAGAACATGACCAAGCCGGATTCCAGCCTGAACACGAGTCTGGAGAATCTGCAGACCGTCACACAAAACCTCAAGGGGCCGTACGGTGCGCTGGGCGTGGTACTGGGCAGCGATGCGCATGCGAAAAAGGTCATCACTACGCTGGACCAGTCACAGGCTGCCATGATCCAGGTCAACGCAATTCTGGGTGACGTGCGCACTAGCCTCAAGAATGTCGATGCCGTGCTGGCCGAAGCCCAGGCTGTCGGTGCCAACGCGCGGGTAGCCACCACCGACCTGGGTGCTTTGCGGGAGCAGGTGGAAATGAATCTGCGCAAGGTGGAGCATCTGGTGGACGAAATTAATCGCAAGTGGCCACTGGCACGTGACACGGAACTCAAATTGCCATGAGAATATTTCTGGCTATGGCAGTCATCGGACTTGCCGGTTGCGCCAGCAGTCCGGTACCACCGGACTGGCAGTTCAACGCGCATGGTTCGCTCAAGAACTCGGTTACAGCTTATCTGGTAGGGAACTCCAAACTGGCGGATGTGGAATTTGCCCGCGTGCGTACGGAGATTGCCAGCACCGGGCGCGCGGACTTGCTGGCGCGCGCCGAACTGGTGCGCTGTGCGGCCCAGGTGGCCAGTCTCGAATTCAACAACTGCGAGCCTTTTCAGGCGCTGGCCAGGGATGCTGCCGCTGAGGAACGAGCTTATGCCGACTACCTGGCAGGGCGCTGGGCGGGACTGAATACGGCGCTGCTGCCTGCGCAACATCGCGCAGTGGTTGCCGGTGCGGGCGTGACGCTCAATACCATCGATGATCCGCTGGCGCGGCTGGTCGCGGCTGGGACACTGTTGCAGGCGGGTCGCCTGACGCCTGACGCCATTGCCGTTGCCATCCAGACTGCCTCCGACCAGGGGTGGCGCCGCCCACTGCTTGCGTGGCTGGGTATCGCGGCCCGTCGCGCAGAACAATCGAATGATAAAGAGGAAATCGCGCGCCTGCAGCGGCGCATCGATCTGATTTCAAACAGTGGAATACCCGTCCGCTGAATAAATCTCGTCCGCCGCTTTAAGCATAACCGGTGGCAGCAACAATCCTGATTCCTGTCATGGACAATCCTGGCAATGAGAAAGAAAGTAAATAATTACATTTCCGGCATTGCCCCCAAGTTCTCCATCGAGCTGCTGCAGGCGTTTCTTCCCACCTTGCTGCTGATTCTGCTGGGCATGTTCCTGATTTACAAATACGTGGACCCCGCGCCACCCAAACGGATCACGATGTCCGTCAGCATGGAAGAAGGCAACTACAGGGCCTACGCCACGATTTATCAGGTATTCCTGAAGGAGAACGGAATAAACCTGGAGCTGCATGCGTCAAAAGGCATCACTGACGATATCAGGGAATTGAAGAATCCCGCTTCGGCTGTCGAAATGGCATTCATCCAGGATGGGGTCGCGAGCGCGGAAGGGTCGGGGAATCTGGTGTCGCTGGGCAGTCTGTATTATGAGCCGGTCTGGATTTTCTGCCGCTGCAAAAAAGAGATCACCCACCTGGCCGATTTGAAAGGCCGCAAGATCGCAGTCGGTAAGGATGGAAGCGGAACCCGATCCCTTGCCATGACCCTGCTGAATTCCAGCGGAGTCGATGCCGACAACGCCCAGCTTGTTGCCATTGGCAGTCAGGCGGCAGCTGAGGCGCTGCGCAAAGGAGAAATCGATGCGGCAATTTTTGTGGATACGCCCGAGTCGGCGTTGATACGCGAGATTTCCAGAGACCCCGCCTTGCGCCTGGTAAGCCTGGATCAGGCAGACGCCTACACCAGACAATTTCCCTATCTGCATCATCTCATTCTGCCGGAAGGCTCTCTGGACATAGCGCACAATATCCCCTCGCATGAGGTGCACCTGCTTGCGCCCACCACGGTGCTGGTCGTGCGTGACGATGTGCATCCGGCGCTTGTTTACCTGATGTTGAAAATAGTTTCGAAGATACATGGTGGCGCAGGGCTGCTGAACAAGAAACGTGAATTCCCCGCCAGTCTGGATTCCGATTTTCCTCTGAGCGCGCAGGCCGAGAATTTCTATCAGAACGGTCTGCCATTCCTGGACAAGTATCTGCCGTTCTGGGCGGCCACCTTCGTCAACCGGATGCTGATAGTCTTGATCCCGTTGCTGGCATTACTCATTCCGCTGACCAAGATCATTCCCGTGGTTTATACCCGGCTGGTAAAGAGGAAGCTGTTCAGGTACTACGGTGAACTGCGTTTTCTGGAAACCCAGATTCAGGCCAATACCGACAAACAGGAATTTGAAAAATATCTGGCCGAACTCGGCAATATCGAAAACAAGGTAAATGGACTGCGACTGCCGGTCTCGTTCTCTCAGCATTTATATGAATTGAGAGGGCATATTGAACTGGTGCGGGCCAGGCTTGAACGACTGATACCGAAATAGCTTATTGCATCAGCGCTTGTATTTGTCGGCATCAGCCAATATCACACTGCTTTTCTTCGTTGGGACGGCAGGTTTCTTTGCAGGGGCTTTGGCAAGACGGGTTTTCCCGGAGGCGGTTTGCTTGAGTGTCAGCTTCTGGCCGATGGCCAGACGTTCGGTACGATTGTTCCATGACTGGATTTGTGCCACGCTGACGCCATGACGCATGGCGATGGTGGAGAGCGTATCGCCTTTTCTGACGACATAGGCCAGACTGCGTTCGAGTATTCTCGGTGCGGCGGGCTGGTTGCGCATGACAGAGATGTCCATGCCGACACTGTTGCCGTTAAGCGGCACCAGTAAAGTCTGCCCCGGCGCAATCCTGCCATGCCTTGCAATGCTGTTGACTTCCCTCAGCCGCGCCACGCTGATGCCATGCCGTGCCGAGATTCTCTCGGCAGTTTCTCCATTCTTCGCCTGATAGGCTTGCCATGACACCAGCGGTTTGCCGTGATTTTCCAGGTTGGCCATGAAGGTCGCCACCTTGTCTGCCGGCAGCAACAGGGTGCGCGAGCCGCTGACATTGATGACTGGCCGATTGTGGGCGGGATTGAGCGCATTGAATTCATCCATGGAAATATCCGCAAGACTTGCCGCGAGTTTCACATCGATATGCCGGGTGGTTGCGATCTGTTCAAAATAAGGCTGATTGGGGACTGATTCAAGCACGATGCCGAAAGCTGCCGGATTGGAGATGATGTTTCTCATTGCGATCAGCTTGGGGACGTAGTGACGGGTTTCGGAAGGTTTTCTGATGCTGCTGAAATCCGTCGGCAAACCGCTGTTACGATTCCGGGTGAGCGACCGACCCACTGCGCCTTCGCCCCAATTATACGAAGCCAGTGCCAGTTCCCAATCGCCGAACATGCGGTGGAGGTTCTGCAAATAATCCAGTGCGGCACTGGTGGCGGCGACAATGTCGCGCCGGTCATCGTGCCACCAGTTCTGTTGCAGGCCATAGTTCTTGCCGGTGGAGGGGATGAACTGCCAGATGCCGGAAGCATGACTGCGAGAATAAGCGGTGGGATTGAAGGCGCTCTCAATGATCGGCAGCAGTGCGATTTCGGTGGGCATGCCACGGCGCTCTACCTCTTCGACGATATGGAACAGATAACGCCTGCTGCGTTCGACGACGCGGTTGATGTATTCCGGGCGACTGGCGTAGAAGTTCTCGCTATTGCGCACTTCTATGCTGTTCAATTCGGCCATGGCGAAACCGTTGCGGATGCGTTCCCACAGATCGGCCGGCGGCGTGGACAGGTCGGCAGCGAAGCCATACATTTCGGTAGAAGGCGTCAAGGCCAGGCTTTCTGCGGTGGCGTCATCCGTAACTTCACTCGCTGCTGCCGGCACAAGCTGAATGAGGGATTGCTCGGAGGGTGCTGCTGCGTTTGCTGTGGAATTTGCAATAACAAGAACTAAGCTGATGATCAGGGCGGCTGATTGTTGTATGCGCATGGTGTTGGTTGTTATTGGTTCTGAGCTTTTATGAATTCAAGGTTCCAAATGAACCCATATCGGACTTATTTCCCAACCAACGGCATGGAAAACCAGGCTGATGGTAGCCAACCACACCCGGTTCTGCAAGGACTTTCTGCGGGGCTGGCGAGAGGCCGGAAAACCTATCCGCGCATATTGGATTGCCCCTCAAATTTCCCCAATTCCACCACCGCCAGCGGCTTCCATCCCGCTTTGCGATGCTCCGCCACGACATTGGTGAAAATGCCGCCGCGCACATAGAATTTGGCAGTGAGGCGCATGTATCTTGGCTTCAGGGCGGCAGCCAGGTCATCGAGGATACGATTGGTGACGGCTTCGTGGAACGCGCCTTCGTCACGGTAAGACCATATGTAGAGTTTGAGGCTTTTAAGTTCGATGCATTTTTTATCGGGGATGTAATCCAGAATCAGGGTGGCAAAATCCGGCTGCCCGGTTTTCGGGCACAGGCAGGTAAACTCCGGAATTTCCATGTGAATATGGTAATCGCGGGTCGGGGTCGGATTGGGAAAGGTTTCCAGTTTTTTCGCGGGGTGGCTAGGCATTCTCTTATCTCGGTTAAATCGGTTAGAATGATCTTCTCTAGAGTTGTTTTTTAGGGCGTTTTTTGGTTTGCCCGATTATAACTGGTAACAAACAATAAATTGCGCCTCTCCCACATCAAACTTGCCGGTTTCAAATCCTTCGTTGATCCCACCAATATTCCCGTTCCCGGTGATCTGGTAGGGGTGGTCGGCCCCAACGGCTGCGGCAAATCCAATGTGATCGATGCGGTGCGCTGGGTGTTGGGCGAATCGAGGGCATCCGCGCTGCGCGGCGAATCCATGCAGGACGTGATTTTCAACGGTTCCGCCAATCGCAAGCCGGTAGGACGCGCCAGCGTTGAGCTGATATTCGACAACAGTCTGGGCAAGGCGGCGGGACAGTGGTCGAGCTATGCGGAAATTGCCATCAAGCGGGTGTTGTTGCGGGATGGAGAATCGACCTATTACATCAACAATATTCACGTACGCCGCCGTGACATCGCCGACATCTTCCTCGGCACCGGCATAGGCGGGCGCGGCTACGCCATTATCGAGCAGGGAATGATATCCCGCATCATCGAGGCCAAGCCGGAGGAATTGCGCGTATTCCTGGAGGAGGCCGCAGGGGTTTCCAAATACCGCGAACGCCGCCGCGAAACCGAATTACGTTTGAACGACACCCGCGAAAACCTGTTGCGGGTGGACGATATCTGCCAGGAATTGGGAAAGCAGTTGCAGCATCTGGAAGAACAGGCCAAGGTCGCCAGCCAGTTCAAGGAGATGCAGGGCCAGCTGCACACTGCGCAGAATTTGCTGTGGCTAGCGCGCAAACAGGAAGCGGCGGCGCAGCGTATCCGTACCGAAAAGGAAATCCAGCGGCTGGAAATGGAGCTGGAAGCTGAAACCGCGCGTCTGCGCGATGCGGAAAAGCGTCTGGAAGAAAAACGCGCCCAGCATTATGCCGCCGGCGATAGTCTGCATCAGGCGCAGGGCGAACTGTACGCTGCCAATGCGGAAGTGGCGCGGATCGAACAGCAGATACAACATCTGCGCGAGAACCGCCAGCGCATGGAGCTGCAGATCACGGCAGCGAAGAGCCAGCTGGAGCATCACGGAGAACAGAAGGAGAACGCTGCTGACAGCTTGAACCGCTGGCGCAGCGAACTCGCGCGGGCACAACTGACCCACGAAGCCGGCAAACAAAAAACCGCGACGGAAAACGAGAAGCTGCCGCTGGCGGAATCCGTTTTCCGCGCGTGCCAGGAGAAACTGGGGGAAATGCAGCGCGGCTTGCTGCTGGTCGAACAGAGCGGGCAGCTGGAAGAGAGTCATCGCGCTCATGCCGAGAAAACCCTGCAACAACTCGAATTACGGCGCGAACGGCTGCTGGAGGAGCAGGGGGCGCTGCCACAACCTGACGCCGAGGGGTTGTCCCGTTTGCAGCGCGAGACGGACAGCGTTGCTGCAGACCTGAAACAGAAACAGGAAGCGCTCGCGCAAACGGTAGAGCGCCTGCCCAATGCGGAGGAAAGCAAACGCGAACTTACGCGCAAAGTGCAGGTACTGGAGCAGCAGATCACCCAGGCGGAGGCACGGCTCAACGCGCTGCAACGCTTGCAACACCGGCTCGAAGGCAACGAAGGGTTGAGCACATGGCTTAGCAAGCATCAGTTGGATGCATCGCCGCGCTTGTGGCAAAGCATCCAGATTGAAAAGGGTTGGGAAGATGCGCTGGAATCGGTGTTGCGCGAGCGTCTGAACAGCGCGCAGTTCGAACGGCTGGAAACAGCGCAGGACTGGGCGAGTGACTCGCCCCCTGGAAAATGGGCGCTGTTTGAAGCGGCCGGATCAGCCGGGCAAGCTGAAGACAGGCTGCAGAGCAAGGAAGGCTGGACGCCGCTGCAAGGGTATCTGACTTGTGCCGACAGCAGAATAGAAGCCGTGTTGAACGAATGGCTGAGCGGTATATTTGTGGTTGACGGCATGCAGGACGGTCTCGCGCAACGAACGAAACTGGCATGCGGCGAGATGCTGGTAACGCGCGAAGGCCATATTTTCACCCGCCACAGCCTCACTTACTACGCGCCTGACTCGCAATTGCACGGGGTGCTGGCGCGGCAGCGGGAGATAGCTCAGATCAGCATCGAAGTGGCTGCGCTAGGACGTGGTCTCGTCCTGGAGAAGTCTGCCTTGGCAGGAGCGGAAGAAGCCTGCCGCGAACTGGAAGCATCAGTCGCGCGCTTGCGTCAGGACAGTGAGCAACTGCAGCAACAGCATCATGACCTGCAGATACAGGTGCTGAAGCTTGCCCAGTTGGCCGAACGCGCCAGCCAGCGCCGCAGCCAGATTGAGGCTGAGCTGGCAGAAATCGCGCAGCAGACAGCGACAGAGACCGCGCAGAAACAGGATGCCGAAACAAAGCTGGCGGAATATCAAATTCAAATTGAGGCTCTGCGGGACCAGGTGCAGCAGGAAAGGCTGGCGGGGGAAGCAGCGGAGCAATCTCTCAACACACAGCGTCAGCTTGCGCAGAATGCGGCAAGAGAAATGCAGGAAGCTGCCTTCTATGAAAAAACCTGTCAGAGCAAAATCGTCGAGGTGGAGAATTCCATCCACATCATCGACGGGAATATTACCGAACTGAAAAACAATCTGGAGAAATTGCAGACCGAGCAAGGTGGTTTTGATGAAACCCCGCTGAACAGTCAGTTGCAGCAATGGCTGGCGCTACGGGAGCAGCGTGAATTGGCACTGGCAACAACGCGTAATGCTTTGGAAGGTGCGGCCAACGAGCTGCGGGAAATAGAGCAGGAGCGCATGACTTCCGAACAGAAGCTGCACCCGTTGCGTGAATCCATCAGTCAGGCGCGCCTCAAGGAGCAGGAAGCGCGCATTACCGAGAATCAGTTTGACGAACAATTAAAGGAAGCGAAGGCCAACGAGGAGGAATTGCTGCCGGCGCTGGGCAAAACGCGGCCCACTGCGCTGCAGACCGAGATCAATCGCCTGAATACCGAAATTGCTGCGCTGGGCGCTGTCAATCTCGCTGCGCTGGAGGAGTTGCAGGCATCCCAGGAGCGCAAGACTTATCTTGATGCGCAGTTACAGGATTTGCGGGAAGCGGTGGAAACCCTGGAAAACGCCATTCGCCGGATAGACCGCGAAACCCGCGAGCGTTTGCTGGAAACTTTCGACAAGGTCAACAGCCATTTGAGCGAAATGTTCCCGGTCATATTCGGTGGCGGGCAGGCTAAACTGGTGCTGAGTGGCGAGGAAATTCTTGATTCCGGTGTGCAGATCATCGCCCAGCCGCCGGGCAAGAAGAATAGCTCCATTCATTTGCTGTCCGGTGGCGAGAAAGCGCTGACTGCGCTGGCACTGGTGTTTTCGCTGTTCCAGCTTAACCCCGCACCGTTCTGCCTGCTGGATGAGGTGGATGCGCCGCTGGATGACAGCAATACTGAACGTTTCTGTGATCTGGTGAAGAAAATGTCGCGTCAGACTCAGTTCCTTTTCATCAGTCACAATAAAATCACCATGGAAATGGCGCAGCAATTGATAGGTGTCACCATGCAGGAACAGGGTGTCTCGCGCATAGTCGCGGTGGACATCGAAGAAGCTGTCAGACTGAGCGATGTGGCGGCGGTGGCATGATGGACGTGATGGGCATGAGTGATTTGCAGATCAGCCTGATAGTCATCGGCATCGTCGTGGTCGTGGGTGTGATCCTGTTCAACTGGATGCAGCAGCGGCGCTACCGGCGCGGTGCGGAAGAGGCATTTGAGCGCAAGCACGAAGATGTGCTGCTTGGAGCTGATGAGATTGTTGCGCAGGATGGACGGGTCGAACCGCAACTCGGCAGGGAGATGTTGCAGGAATTTCAGACGGAGCCGGGTATAGGGCTTGCTGAGCCGGGAATGGGACCGGTCGAGCCGACTGAAATTTTTCAGCCAGATGCCGCAACCAAGGTTGTAACGCCGGTGTCGGCAGAACAGAAAGTGGCTGAACAAAAAACGACTGAGGTCGATAGTGCCAGCGCCATGGATTATGTCGTGAACATCCGGGGCGAAACATTGATTGCCGCCTCAGATCTGACCGAGGTATTGCGGCGGAAATTCGATTTCGGCAAACCGGTGCACTGGTTGGGACAGAGAGAGGTGGGTGCATCCTGGGAAGAAATCACCATAGAGGGAAATGACGGCAAGGGTGGCTATGCCGGCTTGCAGGGCTGCCTGCAACTGGTCGATCGCTCCGGCCCCGTGAGTGAAGTGAGCCTGTCCGAGTTTTGCGACATGGCAAAAAATTTCACGGCACACGTACATGCCGCTGCTGATTTTCCCGATACTCGGCAAGCGCATGCGCAGGCAGTGGTGCTTGACCAGTTCTGTGCGGGAGTGGATGTGATGGTGGGCATCAACATTATCAGCAAGGACGGCGGCGCATTCACCGGCACCAAGATCCGCGCCCTGGCGGAAGCATCCGGACTCAAACTGGAGACAGGGGGTGCATTTAACTGCCGTGATGAAAGTGGCGCTGTTTTGTTTTCGCTCAACAATTTTGAATCCACACCGTTCTCGCCTGACAATATGAGAACACTCACCACGCATGGCGTTACTTTTCTGCTGGACGTGCCCAGAGTGAAGAACGGCGAGAGAGTTTTCGATCAGATGATGCACCTCGCCGGGATTTTTTCCACCACCCTGGGCGGTATGCTGGTAGATGACAACCGCGTTTCTCTGACTGATAGTGGTATTGCTAAAATCAAGCAGCATCTGGGCAGCATGCAGGCCATGATGAAAGCGCGCAATATTCCCGCCGGCGGCGAGATCGCGTTGAGGCTGTTTGCGTGAATGAGCATTCCGGAGAATATTCGGCAGCAAGCGCAGAAACTGCGCGAGACGATCGATTCGCACGCACACCTCTATTATGTAGAGAATAAGCAGACTATTCCGGATGCCGATTACGACAAGCTGTTTCGCGAATTGCAACAGCTTGAGCAGCTTTATCCCAAACTAGTCACGCCCGACTCTCCCACCCAACGCGTAGGTGGTAAGGTGCTGGATAGCTTGAAGCCTGTGCGACATGTTGTTCCCATGCTTTCGATAGAAACAGAAAGTGACATCACCGAGACTGGTGCGTTGGCATTTGATTCCAGAGTGCGCAAGAACCTAGCATTGGAAGAAAATGATGCGCCCATCGAATACATAGCTGAACTGAAATTTGATGGCCTAGCCATTAACCTGCGTTATGAGCAGGGTATGCTGGTGCAAGCGGCAACACGTGGCGATGGAGAAACAGGTGAGGACGTAACGCAGAATATCCGCACTATTCATCAGATCCCACTGAAGCTTAATGGAAATGCGCCAAATGTATTAGAGGTGCGTGGCGAGGTGTATATGCGCCGGGATAATTTTGAGCGACTTAATGCAGAGCTCCGTGATTGCGGTGAGCAGACTTATATGAACCCGCGTAATACAGTGGGTGGTGTAATACGCCTATTAGACCCCATGATAGCCGCGAAGCGCCCATTATCGTTCTTTGCATACGGGCTGGGGGAGGTAAGGGGTTGGGAAACTCCTAATACGCACAGTGAGGTATTAAATGCTCTAGTGAAGATGGGATTGCCTGTATGTGAGGAGCGGGTAGTGGTAACCGGCCCAAGAGGTTTGATCGAATTTCATCGTCGTGTAGAGAAAAAGCGCGATACGCTGCCGTTCGATATTGATGGCGTTGTCTATAAAGTTAACGGACTAAGCTTACAGAAGCGGCTTGGGATGCGACACCGTGACCCAAGGTGGGCCGTAGCGCATAAATTCGAAGGGGAAGAGCAATCAACTAAAGTGCTTGATATAGATGTTGAAGTTGGTAGGACCGGAATCCTTACTCCAATGGCGCGTCTCTCTCCGGTGCGTGTTGGAGGTACGGAGGTAAGTAATGCGACATTGCACAACGAGCGGCAATTGCGGTTAAAAGATGTGCGCATTGGCGATACTGTGATTGTGCGTCGTGCTGGTGATGTTATCCCTGAAGTGGTTAGTGTCATTAAGGGTGAACGACCCAGTGATGCAAAAGAATTCGATATGCCTAAAACGTGTCCGATATGCGGAGCCCACGTAATCAAAATCGAGAAGGAGACCCACCTTAAAACCAAAGTAAAAACCAGAACTCAAGAAGCATATCGTTGCATTGGAGGGCTGAAGTGTCCAGCACAGAGAAAGCAAGCCATCACACATTTTTCTGGTCGACGGGCAATGAATATTGATGGTCTTGGAGAAAAATTGGTCGACCAATTAATCAATATGAAGCTAGTAATGACCCCGGCTGATTTGTACCGCTTACAGCAAGAGCAACTTGCGAGGCTAGACCGAATGGGAGAAGTTTCAGCCCAGAATTTGCTTAAGGCTATTCAGAGGAGTAAGTCTCCGACTTTGGCACGATTTATCTTTGCTCTGGGTATTCCGGAAGTAGGGGAAGGAACAGCCAAGGATTTGGCGAATCATATGGGCAACTTGAGTCGATTGATGGAGGCACTACCGGAAGTGCTCCAATATATCCCTAATGTTGGTAAAGGGGCGGCAAGCGCGACCCATGAATTCTTCTCTGATCAGCATAATAAAACAGTGATTAAAGAACTAACTGAATCTGGAGTTTCGTGTCAAGAGGAAAAGCCTGTAGATATAAAGATTGCAGCCAAGCCAACTTTAGCTAATCTGATCGATGTGCTAAATATCGCTGGTGTTGGGAAAATTGGCTCAAAGAAATTGGCAACACATTTTATAACGCTGAGCAAGTTAGTTCTTGCCAGTGAGCAAGATTTGTTATCCGTACCAGTTAGTAAAAAAGCCGCAGTAGGTATTGTTAAATATTTTAAGGATGAAAAAAAAGTTGAATACGCTTTGCTAGTTGAGGAGCAATTGCGTAAATTTGGGATGCATTGGGATGGTCGCGTGAGCGATCAAATAACCCGGAAAAAATCGCCTTTGGATGGGATGGTATTTGTGTTGACCGGCAATTTGCCCAATTTGAAAAGAGATGAGGCTAAAAAGAAAATCGAAAGTGTAGGCGGAAAAGTGGTAGGAAGTGTTTCGGCGAAGACTAGCTATGTGGTTGTAGGGGAAAATCCTGGAAGTAAATTACAGGATGCCCAAAGGCTGAGTATTCCAATACTCAATGAAAAAGAGCTTTTGCAGAAATTAACCCCAACCGGACAGTTAGCATTGGGTATCTGAAATGAGGAAAGAATTCGAAGTGCGGAGTAGTGACGGAGTTGCAACCTATGCTGTAGAGTTTATCTTGGAGTTTGGTAGGTTGTGAGCTTCCCCCGATAAATAGTCTTCCAAGGGTGACGTACAATTAACGTTACTTTTTGGAGGAAGACGATGCAAAAGATCCCGAAGCAGGAATACACGATCGAGTTCAAGGAACGGGCGGTCAAGCATGTAAAGGAAGGG
>JAPLQS010000025.1 GCA_026399575.1 Nitrosospira sp.
GATTAATTCCATCTCAGTCTGGTCGACTTACCCACAGCCATGTAGTACGCTACATCGCTATAACGCCTGGTCAATTTTCAACCGGCACAGATGGTCAGTTTTCAACCGGCAGCAACACCAACAGGGTCATATAGCTGGCGAGCAATATCGCCGACAGTGTTCCCGATCTGAAAGCTAGCTTGCGTTGCAGCGGAGTCCTCACGCAAGTCAGGGCGATGAACTTCCAACCATAACCGCTTGGGGCACTGGCGTAGGGCCAGAAGTTTGGATTTAGAAAATGCACGCATGGTGTTTTCCTTGTTGTTATGAAGAATGCGCAGGTCAGAAATTCAGGTAACCGGATGCTGTTTGAGCATAAGGTTAGATTGAATCATGGACGCCATTATCACCTGGTATGCGTCATACTGTGTCGCATATTAACGCATCAGGCATCTTTATTTACACATCAAGACGATGTATTTAGGTGCAGCGCATCACGTCATGCCAGTCGCTTAAATTCCCATAAAATTTCCATGGTTTCGCGATCAATGCCAAGGAGGTGGGTCATATGAGCTAACCTCAATACCAGATTTCTCTTGCCGAATGGAAGGCTGCGTCAATTTATCAACTGATTGCACAGAGCATCGAGCTGAATATGGCCAAGAAGTTGACAACCCCAATAGGAGATTTCCCTGCTAGTATTACAGCAATTTATGACACATTCTGCCGCGCATTCACGTTCATGTACAATGTAGCCTCAGGCTCAGTTAATTGAGTAGCTAGATGAGTAGCCAGAAGAAAGCGTTATTACAAGATTCATTTATATACATTGACTTGAATCATAACTATCAATTACTTTCTGTAATCTGTAAGCAACAAGCTGCTTTGCATCCACAGTTGCTCAACCGTTTACCCTGATGCGCCACGTCAGCTTTTCATGAAACAACCCATTGTCAACTGCCCTCAGTGCGGCAGAGTCATCGTGTGGGATTCTGCCAATCGTTACCGCCCATTCTGTTCCGAGCGCTGCAAGATGATCGACCTGGGGCAATGGGCTACAGAATCCTATCGCATCCCGGAAACAGAGAAACAGGAAGACTGGGAAATAAAGGACAAAGAGTAACCAGTCCTCCACCGGCTACTCTGTCCAAGCGCTGTCTCAGTTTCGCTCAGCAGGCATGGTATCAATCCCATCGAAGGCATTCCCTGCCATGCTCCGCATCATGGCAATACCGTGCCCCCCATGCTCCCAAGCCGTGATCAGATCCTCCCGGCGCAAACCGCCCAGGGCATAAACCGGCAGCGGATAATCGCGGATGAGCATGGCAAATTTTCGCCAACCCAGCGCCGGGGTCAGCGGATGACTCAGTGTCGGCAACACCGGCCCCAGTACCACAAAATCCATGTCTAGTTGCGCGGCACGAAAGAGCTCTTCGGCATTGTGACAGGATGCGCCGCACCAGCCGATGTCAGGACGATCGGAGAGATCCATCAACTGTGCTGATGGGAAATGCACTCCATCCGCACCGATTTCGCGTGCCAGCCTGACATCGCCGTTCACCAGTACGCGCGCACCATGTTGGTGCGCCAGCGCAACCACTGCACCTGCAAATTCTCGCAATTCATTTCGCGCCATTCCTTTCTCACGCACCTGCACCAGTCGCAAGCCCTGTTGCAACGCACTCTCCAGCCGCTCCAGTGAAAGTTGCACACCCAATTCCGCGGCATTGGTGATGGCATAAACCGGCGGCAGGCCAAGCGCGCGCAATACCGGCGCATTGGCCGGCAGCATCGGTTCCACCACGACATGCTCGATGGACTGCCAGGACAATTCCTGTTGCTCATGTGGATGCGGCTCGCCATGCCATTGCACTACCCGGTAAAAATACAGGCGCACGCTGGCATGGGCATAGGTAAAAACGCGGGTGATCCAGGGGTAGGCATGTTCGACCTGTATCCCCAGTTCTTCCAGCAACTCACGCCTGAGAGCATGCGGCACAGATTCATTGGGCTCCACCTTGCCGCCGGGAAATTCCCAGTAGCCTGCATAAGGTTTGCCTTCAGGTCTGCGCGCAAGCAGGAAACTGCCATCAGGCCGGATGATGACCGCGGCAGCGACGTCAATAACTGGAGAAGAATGAACCATGATGGAATGAACGAAAGGATGGTTGGCTGGAATTGCAGGGCCGGATTTTGCAACGGTGCTACAAATAACTTCTCACTTGTTTACGCCGATTCCTGTCTCGTGTTTTCCCGCCCAGTCACGCGCGAACTGCCAGGCTACCCGCCCACTGCGGGAGCCGCGCCCCAGCGCCCATTGCAGTGCGGCTGCGCGTACCGGGGGAAGCATTTCCCTGATGCCGAAATAGGCCAGCCAGTGGTTGACGATATCCAGGTATTGATCCTGATCGAAGGGATAGAACGACACCCACAAACCAAAACGCTCCGACAAGGAAATTTTCTCCTCGACCGATTCGCTCGGATGAATTTCTGCACCAATATGTTTGGTATCGAGATTGTCCTGCATGAACTCCGGCATCAGATGGCGGCGATTGGAAGTGGCATAGACCAGAACATTCTCCGAAGCCGTGGCGATGGAACCATCCAGCACCACTTTCAGTGCCTTATAGCCAGGCTCATCAGCTTCAAACGACAAATCATCGCAGTATAAAATAAAGCGTTCTGGCCGCCGGCATATCTGTTCGACGATATCGTGCAAATCAGTGAGGTCATGTTTTTCCACTTCAATCAAACGCAATCCCTTGCCGGCATATTTGTTCAGTACCGCTTTCACCAGCGATGACTTGCCAGTGCCACGCGCACCGGTAAGCAGCACGTTGTTGGCTGGGTAGCCTTGCACGAACTGACGGGTATTGCGGTCTATGAGTTTTTTTTGTGCGTCGATGCCATGCAATGCAGTGAGCGCAATGCGATGCGGATGCGTGACCGGTTGAATTAATCCGGTGCCGCCGCGCTTACGCCAGCGAAACGCAATTGCGGCGCTCCAATCAATGGCAGGCTGTTCGATCGGCAACAGTTTCTCCAACCGAGAAAGCAGTTGATCGGCACGACTGTACAGCTTGTCAAAATCGCTCATGAACTCAAGACATCAACTGCGATAGCTCGCATTGATCTTCACATAATCATAGGAAAAATCGCAGGTCCATACCGTGGTTGATACTGGCCCCCGATTGAGCACAACCCGCACGGTGATTTCGGCTTGTTGCATCACCCGCTGGCCGTCCTGCTCCAGATAGCTTTGCGCCCTGCCGCCATTCTCCGCAACCAGCACGTCATCAAGATAGAGTTGCAGCTTGCTTACATCAAGATCATTGATGCCCGCATAACCGATGGCTGCGAGTATCCGGCCCAGATTAGGATCGGAGGCGAAGAAAGCGGTTTTTACCAGCGGCGAACGGGCAATGGCGTATGCAACCTTGGCACACTCATCCTGGGTCTTTCCACCTTCAATTCGCACCGTGATGAACTTGGTGGCACCTTCACCGTCACGCACGATGGCTTGCGCAAGCTGCACCGCCACTTCCGTCAACGCCTGCTGCAATGCGCCGAATTCGGCGCCGTGTTCGTCTGCGATTTCCGCATGGCCGGCGCGGCCGGTTGCGATCAAAATGAAAGCGTCATTGGTCGAAGTGTCCCCATCCACCGTGATGCGATTGAAGGAGCGATCTGCCACATGCCGCACCATCTGCTGTAACAGCGGTTGACTCACAACCGCATCGGTCGCCACATAGCCCAACATGGTAGCCATGTTGGGATGTATCATGCCGGAACCTTTGGCAATACCGGTAATGGTCACGGTGGTGCCATTGAGTGAAATCTGCTTCGATACCGCCTTGGGCACGATATCGGTGGTCATGATCGCTTCAGCCGCAGCAAACCAGTTGTCCGGTTTGAGATTGGCCAGCGCGATGGGCAAGCCTGCAACAATCTTCTCCAGCGGCAGTGGCTCCATGATGACGCCGGTGGAGAACGGCAACACCTGCCGCATATCACAACCCAGCATTGCGGCCAGTTCAACGCAGGTAGTGCGGGCGCTGGCAATCCCTGGTTCACCGGTACCGGCATTGGCGTTGCCGGTATTGATCACCAGTGCGCGAATTGAGGATTTGAAAGCAGGCTGGGAAAGATGCTCTTGCGCCACTATCACCGGTGCAGCACTGAAGCGGTTTTGCGTGAACACGCCGGCAACCTGTGCACCTTCATCCAGTGCAATCACCAGCAAATCCTTGCGATCGGATTTTTTGATTCCCGCTGCGGCGATGCCGAGCGATACGCCTTTTATTGACAGCAATTGTTCGGCTAGGGGCAGAGTAATATTGACTGGCATGATGATCGAACTGTTAAAGATGCGTTATCCTAACTCATCTTCAGCATTACGCTTTCATATTTACCAGGATTGCGCAGATAGTATTTCCATAATCAATTGATTATTATGGAACGTTGTTATTTAACGAGCCGGGAGAAAAAACATGAATTTCGACAAGGAACTGGACGTGCGTGGCCTGGTTTGCCCGCTGCCAATCCTGCGTACCAAGAAATCCCTGGCAGACATGACCTCCGGGCAGGTGCTGAAAATTGCTGCCACCGATCCCGGTGCAGTCATTGATTTCAAGGTGTTCGCCGAACAGACGGGGAATGAACTGCTGTCCTTGTCGGAAGCAATCGGAGAATTCATATTTTACATGAAGAAGAAATGAGTAATTTGATGCCACTGGGGTAAAGCTTTGGTCAATACGGCCGATAACAAACAATACATCATGGATACCGCGCTGGAAGAGTTGTCACTCGCATACCCACTCCCTATATGACCGAATCCATTGCCAGTACGCTGAAAATAGACGGGCAACATCTGCTGGAATCCGTAATCAGGCTGACAGAGAAACGGGATCAGAGTGCTCTCGAGCAATGCCTGATCGATACACTTCTGGAGTTGGTCGCGGCGGATGAGATTCATCTGTATGCAGCAGAGACGACCGGTGACGGCCTTTCTCTGAAACCACTGGTACAAACATCCGCCAGTCTATTGACCGCTTTCGGTCCGAACGCGGACGTCATGCGCGCCCTCGAGCAGGATCCAGAGGTGGTACGAGCGGCAGATCTGCAAACATACGTCGCCTGCGATGCAGATGTGGCTGGTCGGTATCGCGTCATTTACCCCATTCGCAGCAGCCAGGAAATAATCGGCATACTGGTCGTGTTCACGCACCATACAAGTCCCGCGCACCACGAACTCACTACCGCATTTATCCGGATTTACCGCAATCACATGCAATTGCTGCATGACAACAAGCACGACATACTCACCGGCCTGCTTAATCGGAAGGAGTTCGATGCCGAGATCATGGAACTCATGGCTGCCTGCTATGGTGATTCTCGCCGCGGTTCCGATATGGATTTCAAAGCGTGTCTCGCGATTATGGATATCGACCATTTCAAGCTGATTAACGATAACCATGGCCATCTCTATGGCGATGAAGTGCTGTTACTGTTTGCCCAACTCGCAGAGCAAACTTTCCGCAGTGACGATTTATGCTTCCGCTTTGGTGGTGAGGAGTTTATTGTGGTATTGAAACGTATCGACATCAAGCTTGCCATGCCTGTGCTGGAGAGATTCCGCGCTATGGTGGAAAATTTTGCTTTTCCACAGGCGGGACGAATCACTGTCAGCATTGGGGTGGTCGAAATTCTTTCTCAGGAACTGCCGACCAGCATTATCGAACAGGCCGATCAGGCGCTGTATTACGCCAAAAGAAATGGGCGCAATCAGGTATGGAGTTACGAGAATCTGGTCGAGATGGGTGCCGTAACGGAGGGCGAGCATAGCAGCTCTGTGGAACTGTTTCCGCAAGCTGACTGACGAAAAAGAAAATGAGCAGAACCGCTGGATCGATACCGGAATCCGAACGCGACAACCCTGCTCCCAGTTGCGCGGAATGCAGCCATTACTTCATTACCTGGGACACGAGCTTTCCCTACGGCTGCCGGGCGATGGATTTCAAGAGTAAGCGCAGCCCGCATCTGGACGTTGTGGAATCTTCCGGCAATCCTTGCATAATGTTCAAACTACGCCAGCGACTTGCAAACGGACATGCGGATTAAAGTACTGCGCATGCATCAGCAGCGGCAACCAGCTTGCGATAGCGTGCCAACCACTGCAGCGGGATGGGAGACTCCGCATCACCCTGCTTCGCCTTATATGCTGCAACGATGGCACCGAGCATGATGGCGCGGCCGCAACTGTCTCCCGCAGCACGAATGTTGGCCTCGATTGCGCTGCGATAATCCGGCGCGTGCTGCGCAATATGGAAAACCACCGGCAGACCCTCGGCAACATGGCAAGCCCTGCCAAAGTGCGCTGCAACTGCAACGCTATCCAGCGCTGGCACGGCAAGTGCCTGCTCCAGTAACGGCCTGAGGGTATTGCCTGCAAACGGCAAGGCGCTGGCCAATGCCGGCGCAATCGCTGTTCCGCGCAGCACTTCGAACAATGCCGCAGCGGAACATTGCGCGGCAGCAACCGCCAGCGCATTGTTGTTGGTGATGCGCACTACCTCCTCGACCCGCTCCATCAGCGTTTCCATCGTTCCGCTGTGAGTCGCCACCACTGGCGGCAGCGCCGCCAGTGCCGCAAACTGGTCGTCATCTGCACCGGATGCTGCCGGGAACTCTGTCGGTTCCAGCGGCAGTAACGTGCGCAGCGTCAGACGGGTGGGCGAATCGACATAGCCGACGAATGCGCCGCCCGGCCCAAAGTGTGTGCGGTATTCAATCTGGTACTCGGTACGCTTGAACTCGCCATGCTTCGCCAAATGCTGCAGCAACAACAGGCATACCTCACCGTAACCGGTCGATTCCCCGGCCATCTTGCCGCCATGTGCGAAGTAACCCATGGTGCCGGCGTAATCGGCCGCATCGGGCGGCAAGAATACCAAGCCTTTCCTCGCCTCAATCTCTGCAATGTGCGCAGGATCGTAAAGCCAGTGCAGGCCGAGCGTGGCGGAGTCGGCGACGAGTGCGCCGAGAATGGCAGCGGTAGCTGGATACATTTTCTGTGTAGCGCCGAGCGTGACTAGACTTCTTCCTCGGCAGGCAGTTTACGTGCCTCGTCTTCCAGCATCACCGGGATGCCATCCTTGATGAGGAAGGCCAGCCGGTCAGCCTTGCAGATCAGCTCGTTTTCGACTCTTTTGTACAGCAATGGGCCTTTGCACAATGGGCATACCAGAATGTCGAGCAGTTTTGCATCCATGGATTATTTCCTCAATTTATGAATTATCCGGGCCGGTACAGTCCCGGCCTGCACTGACTATATGTCCCGACACAATACCTCCTGGCCGACAAACTTGCTTGTTACTTGCCACCCCGGGTTTCGGTCGTGAAGGTGATGCGATTGTACCCCGCCAGACGCGCGGCCTCCATGACTGCGATGACCGACTGATGTGTGGCACTGGCGTCGGCATTGATGACGATTATAGGATCGCTCTGGTCGCCTGCAGCGGCACGCAACTCTTCACTGAGTCCTTCAGCGCTGGAGTACTTGATGGGCGTACGGTTGATCACATAGCTGCCGGTGGCACTGACCGCAACATCGATAGTGTTGGGGCGTGCAGCGGGCTTGTCCGCGGTCGCTTGCGGCAGATTGATTTCCAGTTCGGAAAATTTCGAGTAAGTGGTGGTGATCATCAGGAAAATCAGAATCACCAGCAATACGTCTATCATCGGAATCAGGTTGATTTCCGGATCTTCTTTTGGTCTGCCGCGCTGGAAATTCATGGAGTGATCTAATCGTACAGTGAAAGATGAACAATGAGCAAAGAACAGCTTGTACTATCGAATCAACTTTTCCGCTCGCCGTGGACAGTCTCCACCAGTTTCAGTGCCTGCAATTCCATCTCCACTACCAGCGAATCCACTTTGGCACGGAAATGACGATAAAAAATCATGCTGGGAATCGCTACCAGGATGCCGAATGCAGCATTGTAAAGCGCCACAGAAATGCCATGGGCGAGCTGCGCGGGGTTGCCGCCACCGCCAGTAGGAGAATTCGAGCCGAAAATTTCAATCATGCCAACCAGGGTACCGAACAGACCCATCAGCGGGCTTAAGGAAGCGATCGTACCCAGGGTGGTGAGATAACGATCAAGATCATGGGCGACAGCGCGGCCGGCCTCCTCGATCGATTCCTTCATGATTTCGCGCGTACTTTTGTCGTTCCTCAAGCCCGCCGCGAGAATCTGCCCGAGAGGGGAGTGCTGCTGCAGGCGTGCAAGCATCTCTGCGCTCACACCGCTTTTCCGGTATTCCTGTATCACTCTGGGCAGCAGGTCTCTGGGTGTCACTATACTTGGGCGCAAAGCCCACAGGCGTTCACCGATAATGCCAACAGCGACGATGGAAGCTAGAATAATCGGCCAGACTGGCCAGCCGGCAGCTTGAATCAAAGCAAACATGCAATAATCTCCTCGGTAGCTCTGATGCCAAATCAGAGCCGTAATGTATCTTGCCCCTGTGTTTTCAGCAAGGACGCGGAGTAATTTTCGTTTGGAAACAAGATATTTTTCTTTTCCACAGTTACTGTGGATAAGTTTGTGGACAATCCTCGAATTGACTGGTTAAGTCACCCTTCCATAACAATATTTTCTGCTGCGCTTAATTTTTAAACTTAAAATAATTACTTATTAAACATATAGTTATATGCATACTCAGGATACGCGCGGGTTTGCTCGTTGCAATTATGCAATCTACGTTACCAATGTGGATTACTGTAGAATGTCAAGATGAATTTTCTTCACGAAACAGAGAGTTCCCGCGCAGTTTTGAGCGTGAGCGAATTAAACCATAGCGCCAAGGAGTTGCTGGAACATGCTCTCCCGTTACTGTGGGTTTGCGGTGAAATTTCCAATCTCAAATGTTATAGCTCCGGCCATTGGTATTTCTCCCTCAAGGATGCAAATGCCCAGGTTCGCTGCGTCATGTTTCGCCACAAGAACCAGTATCTGGACTGGCAACCCAAGGATGGCATGCAGGTGGAAGTGCGTGCACTGGTGACGCTGTACGAAGCACGCGGGGATTTTCAACTGAGTGTCGAAACCGTCCGCCGAGCCGGGCTGGGCGCATTGTTTGAGGCGTTTGGGCAACTCAAGGCCAAACTGGAAAAAGAAGGATTGTTTGAATCCGTCCGCAAAAAACCGCTGCCACCTTTTCCGCAACAGATCGGCATCATCACCTCTCCTGCAGCTGCCGCACTGCACGACGTACTCTCCACCTTGCAGCGTCGCATGCCTTCCCTGCCGGTGGTCATTTACCCCACCCCCGTACAGGGCGACGGCGCCGCGCTAAAAATAGCCGAGGCCATACAAACAGCTGCCACCCGTGCCGAGTGCGCGGTACTGATACTATGCCGCGGTGGCGGCAGCATCGAAGACCTGTGGGCATTCAATGAGGAAATTGTAGCGCGCGCCATCGCTGCCTGCTCTATCCCCATCATCTGCGGGGTGGGCCACGAAACCGATTTCACTATCGCTGATTTTGTCGCTGATGCGCGCGCACCCACACCTACCGGTGCGGCGCAACTCGCCTGCCCGGAGCGTGAAGAGTTACTGCAGCGTGCAGCAAGCCTGTGCGGCCGCATGCAACGCATGATGCAGCGCGGGATCGAAAGCCGCATGCAGGAAACCGACATACTCGCGCGCCGTCTGGTGCATCCTGGCGAGCAGATCCGTAATCAGCTCATCCATCTGCAGCATTTACGCGAACGGCTCGCCGGAGCCTGGCTGCGGTATTCCGAAAGCAGGCACTGGCGTCTGCGTGAACTGAGTCAGCGCTTTGCTGCTGCTCGCCCCGATATTTCCCGTCTGATCGAACAACAGCATGAACTGGGCGTACGTTTGCGCCGCGCCGTTGCCCACCGTAACGAGGCTCTCGCAATGATACTGCAGCGCCAGCAGGCACATCTCGCCCACCTTAATCCCCAGTCCGTGCTGGAGCGCGGTTACAGCATTGCTTATGCCGCTGACGGTACAATACTGCGCAACAGCGACCAGGTCAGCATCGGTGATAACATCCGGGTAACATTCGCCACCGGCTGGAGCAAGGCGAGTGTCTCGGAGAAAGGCAAATAGATATGCCGAATTATGCAGCAACCCTGATAAACTCGCAGACGAAACAAACCTTCCGGGGATAGCAGTACAGACTGACTGTACGCGTCAATTCGCGGCGCCCCGGCAGCATTTTTCAATGACATCACAAGTGTCGCCTCTATTCATCAAGGATCTCCCCATGCCCAAAACCTTTCTCATGCTCGGCGCCATCAATGCATTCCTGTGCGTCGCTTTCGGCGCCTTTGGCGCGCATGGCCTGAAACAAAGACTGTCCGTCGACATGCTCGCGGTATATCAGACCGGCGTGCAGTATCATTTCTATCATGCGCTGGGCCTGATCGTGGTCGGTCTGGTGTTGCTGCACCTCCCCAAATCCCGGCCTGTCGTGCTGTCAGGCTGGCTGATGCTCACAGGAATCGTGCTGTTTTCCGTCAGTCTTTATGCGTTGAGCCTGACGGGGATCCGCGGACTCGGCATGATCACGCCATTCGGCGGCGTGGCTTTTCTGAGTGCGTGGGCGTTGCTTGCCTATGGCGTATGGACTGCAAAATAGCCTCTCCTGCCGATCAGTCGATAATGTCGTAGCGCTGCCATCATGACACTCCAGCATTTTTTCTCCCCTTGTCCGCGCGGACTGGAGTCCGTGCTTGTCACCGAACTGGAACAGCTCGGCGCGTCCAGCACACAGGCACGCGACGGTGGCGTGCAATTTCAGGGAGACTGGAGCATCTGCTACCGTACCAACCTGCAAAGCCGTATTGCCAGCCGTGTTCTATGGCAGATTGCGAGCCAGCCCTACACGAGCGAGGCCGATATTTACAAAACCACGCATGCGTTGCCCTGGAACGAGTGGTTTGCCCCGGCGCTCACCATCCGTGTCAACGTGGCGGCAATCAAATGCCCATTGCGCAGTCTCGATTTTGTCACGCTCAAAATCAAGGATGCCGTATGCGACAAGTTCCGCGAAATCACCGGCAACCGTCCCAGTGTAGACACGACGCAACCGGATATCCGCATCCACGGCTTTCTCGATGCGCGGAAATTTACTCTGTATCTGGACACCTCCGGCGATGCCTTGTTCAAGCGTGGCTTAAGGAAAGCTGCTGGGCAGGCACCGTTGCGGGAAAATCTTGCCGCCGGTATTTTGCGTCTGGCAGGCTGGCAACCGGGCGTTCCATTGCTCGACCCAATGTGCGGCAGCGGTACCTTCCTGCTGGAAGCAGCACAAATGGCGTTGAATATTGCGCCCGGATCAGGACGCAGCTTTGCTTTCGAGAAACTCAAGAAATTTGATGGCACACTGTGGCATAAGCTGAAGCAAGAGGCGGTAGCGCAGCAAAGACCGCAAACACCTCAGCCGATTTTCGGCAGCGATTTATACGGCGATGCCCTGGCTGATGCCCACGCCAATCTGGCTGCAGCGGGATTCTCCGAAGTGGTTGAGCTGAAACAGGCAAATGTGCTGGAGATTTCCGCACCTGCGCCGACCGGCATACTGGTCACCAATCCGCCCTACGGAGTGCGCATAGGCGAGCAGCAACAGCTTGCAGAGCTTTATCCGAAACTGGGGGATGCGCTGAAGAAGAAATTCAGCGGCTGGAATGCCTATATTCTCACCGCTGATCCGCTGCTGCCAAAATTGATCCGCTTGACTGCCTCACGCCGCACCCCTTTGTTCAACGGCGCGCTCGAATGCCGTTTGCTGGAATATAAAATGGTGGCGGGCGGAATGCGGAAAGTACCGGCAATGGACCCAAAACAGCAACCGGATCAGCAACTTCCCGACAATCAAAATTAATCGATGAAACCGGGAATAAGAGCCATTTTCCTGTTGATTTTTCTGGGCTGCGCTGGCGCGCTTGCTTATGCCCTGTATCTGCAACTGGTAAGGCATCTGCTGCCCTGCCCGCTCTGCGTCGTGCAACGCATCGCTTATTGGCTGGTGGGCTTGACCGCCTTGCTGGCATTTCTCCACAATCCGCGTGCAACAGGACGCCGGCTATACAGCGGTCTGATGGCCGTGTTTGCGTCTGCCGGGGCGATCGTCGCACTGCGTCATGCCTGGTTGCTACGCTACCCCGAAGCATTCGAATGCGGCATCAGCCCGGAAGAAAAATTCCTCAATGCCTTGCCGATCGCCCAATGGTGGCCCGTCATGTTTGAGGCAAATGGGGATTGTGCTGATTCAACGTGGGAATTCATGTCGCTCACTATCCCGGACTGGTCGGCCATTTTATTCGTGACCTTTGGCGGCCTGGCAGGCTATGCTTTCCTTGCCAAGCGCAATCGACGCTAAGAAAGGTCTGATCGTGGAACAAATAAACTGGCGCAATCTGCCGCCCTACTTGAAAAACTGAACTTGCAGCCCAATAATTTGCTCCAATAGACTGTTTTTTACGGAGCTTAACGGAGTCACATCAATGAAACGTATTTTCCTGTTCATGGTTACCAATCTGGCGATTCTGCTTGTGCTGAGCATTACATTGCGATTATTGGGTGTAGACCGCATCCTGGATGCCGAGGGCAGCGGGATAGATTTCAATTCCCTGCTGATTATGGCCGCAGTGATCGGTTTTGGTGGCTCACTGGTTTCGCTTGCCATGTCCAAGTGGAGTGCGAAGCGTATGGTTGGCGCGGTGATAATCGAGCAGCCATCCGATCCGACTGAACGCTGGCTGCTGGAAACAGTGCAGCGTCAAGCCGAACTCGCTGGCATCGGTATGCCGGAAGTGGCGATCTATGACGCACCCGATGTGAATGCCTTCGCCACTGGCATGAACCGCAACGACGCGCTGGTGGCAGTAAGCAGCGGTCTGCTGCGCAATATGAGCAAGGACGAAATCGAAGGCGTGCTGGCGCACGAAATAAGCCATGTAGCCAATGGTGACATGGTGACGCTGGCGCTGATTCAAGGTGTGGTCAACACCTTCGTTATTTTTCTGTCGAGAATAATCGGCCATACGGTGGATCGGGTCGTATTCAAAACCGAACGCGGCCACGGGCCAGCCTTCATGATTACCAGTATTGTGGCGCAACTGGTGCTGGGCGTCCTCGCCAGCATGATCGTCATGTGGTTCAGTCGTCAGCGTGAATTTCGCGCCGATGCGGGCGGCGCACAACTGGCCGGGCGCAATAAAATGATCGCCGCGCTGGAGCGCCTGCAACAACAACATGCGCCATCGCAGTTACCGGACAAGATGGCGGCGTTCGGGATTTCCGGCAAGAGTGACGGCATCAGAAGCCTGTTCATGTCACATCCACCGCTCGAAATGCGCATCGCCGCATTACGTGCAGCGCCCTGATACCCGGTAATTCTGGCTGATATCGCGACGGAGCGCATCATGCGCTCCGTCGTTTTTCATGTGGGGGCAGGCGGGAAATATTTCGTGTCTACGGGATGTATCTAAAGGACCGGGCACGTGCCGGACAGGAGGGGGTGTTTCGTCTGGGTGCTCGGGCAGTACCGAACCAGGCTGCGCCCAGTCCGTTACCGCATCAACAGCAGATTTTGTGGTTTATCTGGAACTCTCTGGCAAACGTTCCACCACAGTCACGTTAGCTGTGGCTGGCCCCTGGACTTTTGACTCGCTCAGAAGATCCTCGTCGGCTTTGCGGCGTGGCGGGTTGCCGTCAAACACCAGGCTGCGGCGCCGCTGCAGGTAGGCATCACGCAGGAAGGCTTCCTCCAGCGTCTTGTCGGTATCCAGCAGATCCGCACGCTGATCGGTTGCTCTCGCCGCATTGACTACCGGACCGATAAAAGGAGCAACAAAGAAGCTGCCTACAACGATGGGGTCGAGAGCTGAATCGACCACAAGTGCGCCCGCATCACGCAGCGAACTGGGTCCAAGAAGAGGCAGCATCAGGTAAGGCCCGCTGGGTACACCGTAAAAACCCAGAGTCTGGCCGAAATCTTCCTTGCGCTTTTCCAGACCCATGTCACTGGCCAGATCAATTATGCCCCCCAGACCAAAGGTGGAGTTAACCACCATCCGCCCGCTGCTGGTTGCCGCATTTGCAAACTTGAGCTGCAGCAGACTGTTGACCGTTACCCCTATGTCGTCGAAGTTGGAACGGATATTAGTGACCATTGACCGAATGGGGCCGGGAACCGCCGCCTTGTAGCCCCGCGCCACAGGTTCCATTACATTATTATCGACCATCTCATTGAACTTGAATACGGCACGGTTGCCCGATTCATACGGGTCTTGCTGAGCAAATTCCAGAGAATCATTCTGGTTCTTGGTCGTGGCGCAACCGGTGAGAACGAATCCCATCAGTAGCAGGGCAGGAAGCTTGAAGGGTGCAAGGCGGCTCATATTCAGGATGTTCCAGTTGGTTAATACAGTCGAAGGGTAAAATCTTGCCACAAATACCCGGCGGATTCAACCTTGAGGTGCAATTTGTTAATACATAAAGCAATAATATCGGCCTTCCGCATGCGTATGGTCTGTAATCGGCCGTACTGGCCAAAACTTTACTCCGATTTACTCCAACCCGCGTTTGGCAAACTCCCTGAGACGGAAACCGAGTAGCCAGAGTGTGGCAAAATAACTTGCCGCACCCAGCAGCACCACCCAGGTCAGCCATATGGCCCGCTCTGTCGCGGAATTCGCCAGCCACGATACATCCCTGCCCGTGGCAAACCACAGCACCACCCCCATCACCGCCAGCGCCAACAGCACTTTAATAAAGAAAATCATCCAGCCCGGCTGCGGCTGATAGATATTATGGCTGCGCAGCTTGTAGTAAAGCAGCCCGGCGTTGAGACACGCGCCCAGACCGATGGCCAGCGCCAGGCCAGCGTGGCGCAATGGTATGATAAATGCGAGGTTCATCAATTGGGTGGCGACGAGGGTGATGACTGCGATTTTCACCGGGGTCCTGATATTTTGCCGTGCGTAGAACCCTGGGGCCAGCACCTTCACCAGGATCAGTCCCACCAGTCCCACACTGTAGGCCACTAACGCATCACGCGTCATCCACACATCATTAGCAGAAAACTCGCCGTGATAAAACAGGGTAGCAATCAGCGGGGTGGCAAGTAACGCCAGTGCCAGCGCCGCAGGCAGCGTCAATAGTACGGTCAGGCGCAGGCCCCAGTCCAGCAACCGGGAATACTTCTCACTACTGTTATCCACATAATGCCGGGATAACGATGGCAGCAGTACAGTCCCCAGCGCCACCCCCAGCAAACCGGCGGGAAATTCCATTAACCGGTCGGCGTAATAAAGCCAGGACACACTGCCGGTGATAAGAAACGAGGCAAAAATGGTATTGATCAGCAGACTGATCTGACCGACCGACACACCGAACACCGCCGGCCCCATTTGTTTGAGTACACGCCATGCGCCGACCTCGCCGGATCGTAGACGCAGTCGCGGCATCATTTTGATGCGCATCAGAAATGGCACCTGGAAAGCGAGTTGCAGCACGCCGCCAATAAGTACTGCCCAGGCCAACGCCAGCACCGGTGTATCCAGTAGCGGCGCAAGCCATAGGGAGCAGCCGATGAATGACAGGTTCAGCAGCGCAGGGGTTACTGCTGGCACGGAAAATTTCCCGTAAGTATTGAGTATGCCCCCCGCCAGCGCCACCAGCGAAACGAACAAAATGTAGGGGAACGTGATGCGCAGCAGTTCGACTGTCAGCGCAAATTTCTGTGGGCTGGCGGAAAACCCCGGTGCGCTCACATAGATCAGCAGTGGTGCAGCAATCACGCCAATCAGCGTGACCACGAACAACGCAATAGCCAGCAGCGTCGCAACATGATCGACCAAGTCTTGTGTTTCCACCGGCGTACGGCTGTTCTTGTATTCCGCCAGTATCGGTACGAATGCCTGCGAAAATGCACCCTCGGCGAATATGCGGCGCAACAGGTTAGGAATACGAAAGGCAACGAAAAATGCATCAGTGACAATGCCCGCACCGAAGATACGGGCAATCAACACATCGCGCACGAACCCGAGAATGCGGGACACCAGAGTCATGCCGCTGACGGTAGCGAGGGTTCTGAGCAGATTCATGGGGGAGTATGTTACCCTGAATACTCTTACCGGCCCACATGATTGGGCGACAATCTGCTCCGTTTCCCGTTCCCGCTCAGCGGGTGATGGCGCATCAATTGCTCATCTGCACCCCTTTATTTCTCCTTGCAAGATGCTGCGAATAAACGTAGAATCCGCGTCTTATCAGTAATCGTCGAATGAATTGAGGAATCTTCATGGCCAATAGCGCCCAAGCCAGAAAACGTGCAAGACAAACCGTTAAGCAACGCGATCACAATACCAGTCTGCGGTCAGAGTTACGCACTGCGATCAAGCATATAAGAAAGGCTGTTGAGACCGGCGACAAAACCGCAGCACAAGCCGCGTTCAAAGCTTCCATCAGCACTGTGGACTCGATCGCCGACAAGCGGATCATCCACAAGAACAAGGCTGCACGCCACAAGAGTCGCCTGTCCGCCGCCATCAAGGCCATGGCCTGAGCCGGTCAGCCGCATAAAAAAAGCCCGGACGTTTCCGGGCTTTTTTGTTTCCCCTACCCCCGCATCCGCACCGTCGCACCGCCCTTCCGAAAATCTGCGGAATTCTGATCGTAGGCAACGAATTCCAATTTAACGCGATTGATGCAAGGCATTCCCTGAAACCCTTTTCAGGGCTTGCAATCGTCGGTGTTTTAGCGCATAAAACCATTTTTGTAATGGGTAATACCGTATGAAAAAGCCAGTCAGCCGGATACTCATCATCAATGATGAAAAACTGGTGCTGAAGGAGCTCACCAAGGGGTTGAACGCCGCTGCCAAATCCCTGGAAAATCCCTTGGGTATCAATTTCATTGGCGTCACCACTGCGCACGAATCGCTGCAGGCAATTGAAGCGGATGGCGACATTCAGGCGGTGGTGGTAGACGACACGCTCTATACTCTGAAAACTGCAGAAAAGGGTTCCCGCAGCCTGCAAATGACAGCGCTGGAACTGGTACAGAAAATCAATCGCTTCCGTCCCGAGCTGAATATCTACATTCTGATCGCGCAGGAACAAGAAGACGAAGTGGTGGACGCCCTTTTTTCCGAAACAGTGGATGGCTATTTCTATCGCGAGGAACGGGATTACCGCGGCATGTACCGTATTCTCAATGCCCAACTGCAGGAAAAAGCGCGCACCCCGTTCTATGATCAGCTCAAGAATTATGTATTGATGGCGAAGGACGCCTGGCACACGCCAGGACATTCCTCCGGCGACTCGTTACGCGACAGCCCCTGGGCCAGCGATTTTTATGAGTTCTTTGGCGAGCATATTTTCCGTGCCGACCTGTCCGTATCGGTGCCGATGCTCGACTCGCTGATGGAACCTAGCGGCGTGATTGCGGAAGCACAGAAAATCGCAGCCAAGGCATTTGGTGCGCAACGCACATTTTTTGCCACCAACGGCACTTCCACCGCCAACAAGGTGATATTCCAGACTCTGCTTGCCCCCGGCGACAAGTTGCTGCTGGATCGCAACTGTCACAAGTCGGTGCATCATGGTGTCGTACTGTCCGGTGCTCACCCGATTTATCTCGACTCATCGGTCAACAAGAAATTCAGCGTTTACGGGCCGGTACCGAAACAGACCCTGCTCAGCGCCATTGAAAAGCATCCCGACGCACAGGCACTGATACTGACCAATTGCACTTATGATGGTCTGCGCTACGATTTGCCGCCCATCATCCAGGCAGCACATGCTAAAGGCATCAAGGTTATTATCGACGAAGCCTGGTACGGTTTCGCCCGCTTTCATCCAGCCTTCCGCCCCACCGCGCTGGAAGCGGGCGCAGATTACGCCACCCAGAGTACGCACAAAGTGCTGTCAGCTTTTTCCCAGTCCAGCATGATCCACGTCAACGATCCTGATTTCAATGATCATCTGTTCCGCGAGAGTTTCAACATGCATACTTCCACCAGCCCGCAGTACAGCATGATTGCAAGTCTTGATGTGGCGCGCAAGCAGGCGATGCTGGAAGGCTACAAACTGCTCTCACGTACCCTGGAACTGGCAAAGGAAGTGCGCACGCAGATCAATGCCACTGGGGCATTCCGGGTATTGGAGCTGCCTGATCTGCTGCCCGACGAAATTAAGCATGACAATATTCAGCTCGATCCCACCAAAGTCACGGTGGATATTTCTCGCTGTGGCTACACCGTGGAAGAGTTGATACAGGAATTGTTCGAGCGATATAACATCCAGGTGGAAAAATCCACCTTCAACACCCTCACCCTGCTACTCACCATCGGCACCACCCGCAGCAAAGTCTCACGCCTTTACGACGCACTGATGCGCATCGCCCGCGAGGGCCGTGCTCCACGTCGGCTCTACCAGAGTCCGCAGATTCCAAACTTTACCGACTTGAAATACCTGCCACGCGACGCCTTCTACTGCGGCGGCGAACTGCTGCCATTGCTGGACGAACAGGAGCAGGAGAACACCCATCTGACCGGCAGAGTGTGCGCTGACCAGATCACCCCCTACCCTCCTGGCATACCCGTGCTGGTGCCGGGACAAACCATTACCCAGGACGTCATACATTATCTGGTATGCATGCTGCGCTCACAGAAACGAGTCGAGGTGCACGGAATCGTTTACGACGGCTACCTGCCATGTCTGCGACTGTTAACCGCCCCCGAGGAAAAAGGCTTGAAAAAGTTGGCCAAATAGGTAAAGATGGCTGGCGCACAATAAACAATTCACGGCGGCTGATGCCGCCGTATTTCATTCTGGCTCTGGAAAAACTAGGTACTGTCTTATGTCAAATCTGATGAACACCTACTCGCAGTTACCCGTCACCTTCGTCAAGGGTGACGGCGTGTGGCTGTGGGACGACACCGGCAAACGCTATCTTGATGCGCTTGCCGGTGTTGCCGTATGTGGTCTGGGGCATTGCCACCCGGAACTGGTAAAAGCAATTTGCGAGCAAGCCGGAACACTGATCCATACTTCCAACCTTTACCATATCGGCAAACAGGAACAACTGGCCAGCAGGCTGGCCGCCCTGTCAGGCATGGATAACGCGTTCTTCTGTAATTCTGGCGCGGAAGCAAACGAAGCCGCAATCAAGCTGGCAAGACTATACGGCCATAACAAAGGCATAGACCTGCCCACCATCGTAGTGATGGAAAAATCCTTTCACGGCCGCACCATGGCAACCTTGACCGCAAGCGGAAATCGCAAGGTGCAGGCTGGTTTTGAACCGCTGCTCACCGGCTTTGCGCGTGTTCCCTATAATGATCTGGAAGCGGTGGCGCAAGTAGCTGTGCATAACAAGAACATTGTCGCCATCCTGGTCGAACCGTATCAGGGCGAGGGTGGCGTCAATGTGCCGCAGGCGCACTATCTGCAAGGCCTGCGCCACCTGTGCGACCAGCATGGCTGGCTGCTGATGCTGGACGAGGTACAATGTGGCATCGGTCGCAGCGGCAAGTGGTTCGCCTTCCAGCACACTGGCATCTTCCCCGATGTCATGACGCTGGCCAAGGGTCTGGGTTCTGGCGTGGCTATCGGCGCCTGTCTCGCGAAAGGGGCGGCGGCAGAGGTGTTCAAGCCGGGTAATCACGCCTCCACTTTCGGCGGCAACCCGTTGGCCTGTACTGCGGCACTCACCACGCTGAATGTAATCGAGAAAGATGATCTGATACGTAACGCAATGGAATTAGGCGATTTCATGCGCAGCGCGTTCAAGGCGCAACTGGCTGGCGTGGTTGGCATTACCCAGATTCGCGGCCAAGGACTGATGATCGGTATCGAGCTTTCCAAGCCCTGTGGCGAACTGGTAAAGAAAGCTTTGGAACAGGGGCTACTGATCAACGTGACTTCAGATAAAGTAGTGCGTCTGCTGCCACCACTGGTAATGCAGCGGACTGAAGCAGAGCAGGTAGTAAATGCCGTATCAGCGCTGGTAAAAGAATTTCTGAAAACGTGAAGACCAGGGGATGGCAGGACGAATCGCCCTGCGGTCCGTAGTCTCCTTTGTGAACGGGTCACCCACCCCGCTTATTTCATTGCACCCAGCATGCAACTCAAACACTTTTTACAATTCAATGATTTCACCCGCGAGGAATTCGAGCATCTGTTCGAACGCGCGCGCTGGATCAAGCATGAATTCAAGCAATACCGGCGCTACTGGCCGCTGGAAGACCGCACCCTGGCAATGATTTTCGACAAGCATTCGACGCGTACGCGTTTGTCGTTCGAGGCCGGCATGCATCAACTGGGCGGTGCAGCCATCTATCTTTCCACCCGCGATACTCAACTGGGGCGTGGCGAACCGGTGGAAGACGCGGCGCGGGTGATTTCGCGCATGGTGGATATCGTCATGATCCGCACTTATGAGCATGACATCATCAAGCGCTTTGCCGCGCATTCGCGGGTGCCGGTGATCAACGGCCTGACTGACGAATATCATCCCTGCCAGATCATGGGCGACATTTTCACTTTCATTGAGCAGCGCGGCAGCATCGCCGGCAAGACAGTGGCCTGGATCGGCGATTCCAATAATGTCTGCAATACCTGGTTGCAAGCGGCGGAAATATTTGATTTCAACGTGCATGTCTCCACTCCTCCCGGCTACGAAGTCGAACCGGAGCGGGCCGGGCTTTATGGCACCGACCACTACGAAGAATTTTCCGATCCGCATGATGCAGTAAAAGATGCCGATCTCGTCACCACCGATGTGTGGACCAGCATGGGCTTCGAGGCTGAAACCGAGGAACGGAAAAAGGATTTTGCCGACTTCCGCGTGGATGCCGAGATGATGTCCTGCACCAAAAAAGATACGCTGTTCATGCACTGCCTGCCCGCGCATCGCGGTGAAGAAGTGGCGGCGGAAGTCATTGACGGGCCGCAATCGGTCGTGTGGGACGAAGCGGAAAACCGGCTGCACACGCAGAAAGCGCTGATGGAATATTTGTTGCTGGGAAAGATATAAGGTGGCCCTGCAAAGGGCGCAGCTCAACAAGGCTCAAACATGAAAAAAATCAAACAACCCGGTTTGTCCGAAGTGCGCAAAGTAGTGCTGGCTTTTTCCGGCGGACTGGATACTTCAGTGATACTGAAATGGCTGCAGGATACCTATCAGTGTGAGATCGTCACGTTCACCGCAGACATCGGTCAAGGCGAGGAAGTGGAACCCGCGCGTGCCAAGGCGAAACAACTGGGCGTGAAGGAAATTTTCATCGAAGATCTGCGCGAAGAGTTTGTGCGTGATTACGTATTTCCCATGTTCCGCGCCAACACCATTTATGAAGGCGAATACCTGCTGGGCACCAGCATCGCCCGTCCACTGATCGCCAAACGGCAAATTGAAATAGCACGTAAAACCAAGGCGGACGCGGTTTCACATGGCGCGACCGGCAAGGGCAACGATCAGGTGCGCTTTGAACTGGGCTACTACGCATTGCAACCCGACATCCGCGTGATTGCACCGTGGCGCGAATGGGATCTCACGTCGCGCGAGAAACTTCTGGAATACGCGGAACAACACGGCATACCGGTGGAAATGAAGAAAAAACGCGGCTCGCCTTACAGCATGGATGCCAACCTTCTGCATATTTCCTATGAAGGCCGCGTGCTGGAAGATCCTGCACAGGAACCGGAAGAATCGATGTGGCGCTGGAGCGTATCGCCAGAGAAAGCTCCCGACCAGGCCGAATACCTTGATCTGGAATTCAAGCAAGGTGACATCATTGCATTGAACGGCAAGAAGCTCTCGCCTGCAAGCATACTTGCCAAACTAAACCAATTGGGCGGCAAGCACGGCATCGGCCGTCTGGACCTGGTCGAGAACCGTTATGTCGGCATGAAATCACGTGGCTGTTACGAGACCCCTGGCGGCACCATCATGCTGCGCGCCCATCGCGCCATTGAATCCATCACCCTTGACCGGGAAGTGGCGCATTTGAAGGATGATCTGATGCCACGCTACGCCACGCTGATTTACAATGGCTACTGGTGGAGTCCGGAACGCGAAATGCTGCAAACCATGATTGATGCCTCACAAACCCATGTAAATGGCTGGGTGCGGCTGAAACTCTACAAAGGCAATGTGATCGTGGTCGGGCGGGATTCCAAGACCGATTCGCTGTTCGACCCCAACATCGCCACTTTTGAAGAAGACAAAGGCGCCTACAACCAGGCCGATGCAGCCGGATTCATCAAACTGAATGCATTACGGATGCGCATTGCAGCGAATTTGAAAAACAGAAAATAATGGGTTGGGCCTGTTACTGCAAGTAAGGAGAAAACGTCATGCCGTCATTCGACATCGTTTCCGAGGTTGACAAGCAGGAAATCAGAAATGCGCTAGACCAGGTAAACAAGGAAGTCAGCACCCGCTTCGATTTCAAAGGATCGGATGCGCGCGTGGAACAGGCTGATTACAAGCTCACGGTTTTTGCCGACGACGAATTCAAATTAAGTCAGGTGCTGGACATCCTGATGGCCAAGCTTGCCAAACGCGGCGTTGATGTGCGCTGTCTGGACAGGGGTGAGGCAGAAAAAATCAGCGGCAACAAAGTCAAACAGCAGATCACGGTGAAAACCGGGGTGGAAACCGAACTGGCGAAGAAAATCATCAGGCTGATCAAGGACAGCAAACTCAAGGTACAGGGCAGTATTCAGGGTGACACGGTGCGTGTTACAGGCGCAAAACGCGACATCCTGCAGGAAGCAATACAACTGATAAAGAAGTCCATTAGCGAATTCCCGCTGCAGTTCCAGAATTTTCGGGAATGACTTGCTAGGGAACCACTGAATAAGTCCTCCGTGGAGCGCGTTGCTGGCAAAATCGGGATGATTGCAAGGCGCGTGACGCAGGTCGTAGCCGGTCTACGAGGCCAAGGAGCGCAACACAGCAAGCGCCCGATTTTGCCGCAACCCTAGCTCGTAGCGAAGGGAATGGCCATTCGCGTTCTCGCCTTTCGTGCATCCCATCCCGCAAAGCGCCGTCGCGCCCGCGTGGGACTTGTTCAGTGGCTCCCTAAGCTGTCGCAGCAACTTATCACACCAGACCGGCAGCCCATCTCACATACAATCGCTCGGCGACTTGGTTTAATGTCGCTACCCGCTTAGCCAAATCCTGCTGCATCGCTTCCGCCGATTGCACTGGCGGCCCGGAACCAGCGTTGGTTTCTCCGCTGCCTGCTTCACACCAGGCTGTTACCATTTCTGCGGTCATTTCCACATGGCATTGCATTGCCAGATGCTTGCCCAGCGCAAACGCCTGGTTCTCGCAATAGCGGCTCGACAACAGGCGGGTTGCAGCAGCGGGAAGCGTAAAGGTCTCACCGTGCCAGTGAAACGACTCAAATTCTGACAGATCACCGAACCATTCGTGGGCGACGGGATTATCCGCCACGCTGACCTCACCCCAGCCGAATTCCTTGACCGGACTCCTGCTCACCACACCACCCAAGGCTTTTGCCATCAGTTGTCCGCCGAGACAGTGACCCAATACAGGAATGTCACTGGCCAGCGCTTGCCTGATCAGCGCCAGTGCGGGTGAAATCCAGGGCAGATCATCGTTTACGCTCATGGGTCCGCCCATGAACACCAGTCCGCTGAATTGACCGATGCTGGCGGGCAGCACCTCGCCGGCGTCGATTCTGACAAGCCGCCATGGAATGGCATGTGCGTCCAGAAACGTAGCCAAATAACCCGGCCCTTCAATGGGAAAATGTCTGAAAACTGCAACCGGTTTCATGCGATTCCTTACGATCTAATTCCGGCTACGATGGAGCGGACCCATTGCTTCGGCAGCCGCGAAACTACGTGAATAAGCGCGTTCGTAGCGCAGCAGAATATCGTGGTAGGTACGGACGGATTCCGTCAGGATGACCGCCTCGCCACCACGGGCATAGCCATGCTTCAGATTAACGAAATATTCGCTGCGACTCAGCAACGGCAATATTTTTTTCAGATCCACCCATGAATCCGGACTCGATCCCATGCGCTGCGCCAGAATGCGCGCATCTTCCAGATGCCCATAGCCCAGGTTATACGCGGCCAATGCGATCCAGGTGCGATCGGGTTCCGCGATACGCGGTGGCAACATTTCCTTCAGCAGCAACAGGTAACGTGCGCCGGCGAGTATGCTCTGGCGCGCATCGAGGCGGTCGGTCACTTTCATCCGGTCGGCGGTGCTCTCTGTCAGCATCATGATGCCACGTACATTGGTAAACGAAGTTGCCAGTCGGTCCCAGTGGGACTCCTTGTAGGCCAGTGCCGCGATCAAACGCCAGTCGATTCCCGTCAATTCCTCGGCATGGTGAAAATGGTCGCGCAAATCCGGCAGGGTCGTGCGCATTTTCTCCAGGATACCGCCCACGTCCATCTGGTCCAGTCGCTGGATATGACCGTAATACCGGTCAAGCAGGCGTTTCAAGGTGCCGTCCTGTTCGATTCGTTTAAAAAATTTCTGCGCCTTTTCCAATAGCTGCGGATCTGCGTTTGGAGAAAATGCCCATGCCTTGCCGGTCTCCTCACCCAAATTGAAGGCTGTTCTCAGATTTGGATAGAAATTTTTTGCCAGATTGATCTGGGTGGAGTCAGCGATGGCGTAGTCGATCTTGCCTTCTGCCAGCTTTGCCAGCAGTTCCTCAGCGGGGACATCCACTTCACTCCATTTCAGGCCGGGAACCTGCTGCTTTGCTTCATTCAGCCGCTCAGCGTGTGATGTTCCGGCCGCTACCTTGATGCTTCCTCCGGCAAGATCCTGAATATTTCTGGGTTTGGGATAGTCTGTGTTATAGGCCACCTGGGGTTGGGTACGCTGATAGACTGGACCAAAACGAGCGCCCGATCCATGCTTGTCAGTAACATTCAAACCGGCGGCAAAATGTCCCTGCGGGTTTTCCAGAGCCAATAGCGCCTGGCTCAATCTCGGCATTACTTTGAATTTTACCTCTACGCCCAGTTCGTTCGCGAATTCGGTAACCAGATCGAACTCCAGTCCGGCATAACTGCCGTCGGAATTCTCATAATAGGTATCGGGACTATTAACCGTAATGACCACCAGTTCATCCGGCTTGTCTGGTACCGGCACCGTCTTCTCATGCGAATTGCAGGCGGCGAGCACAAGCCCACAGAAAGCAAGTACGAAAAATGAGGGAAGGATGCGCATAGGATAAAAATGAGCAGAATATCAGGACATTCTGCCATGTTTTTGCCATGAACAAGGGCAGGATAAGCTGGTAAAATATGCAACCTCAAAATGGAGAGGTACCGAAGTGGCCATAACGGCGCTGACTCGAAATCAGATGGTCAGGGTAACCTGGCACGTGGGTTCGAACGAATCCCACCCTCTCCGCCAAGAATCTATGTATTTCATGGGTTCTGTAACCGTAATTGATTTACACCCATCGTTTTACCCATCGTTTAGCTTGATACGTTGTGATACACACTGTCAGCTCAATGTATGAACGCGCTGAATCAGACAATGATCCGTGTCATAATTCTCGGATGACTTTCCCGTCCACTTCGTAGTTACGCAAGTAGGATACCCCTAGAAGGCTTGCTACGACTAGCTTTCCTGATAAGAGCCCAGTAACGGAAAGGATCGAGAGCACTCTCTAGTTGTGGCGCGGGTTTCCAGGCGAGAAGTTGTTGGCATCCCATCAAAATCCTCAAGTCGGTATTATTTCCGTACTGCCAGCTACGCTTGTCGTACTGTAAACCTCCCCTAAAATCGGGCCGAGCATAAATAGAGTTCTTCGCCCACTCTTAAAACTGAATACACAACTAGACCCATGCACGTTGACTACAAAGTATTTCCGGAAAGTAACGGGCAGCCATTAATTCGAGTTGAAATAGTGTCATCGTGGGAAGAACCGAAAGTATCTCAGGCGGTACTCGCGAGCCTTGATAGTTTCAACGGTGTAATCGGCTGGGACTGTATTCCCGGTTCATCGAGTCTCGGCAAAAGTGATGTGTGTTTCGATGGGGATAACTTGAAGTTAGCCCGTGTTGGTTTTCCTACAGATGATGCTAACCATGCGCTGCATTGGTTGCCAGTAACCGTCTTGACCACTCAAGCCTATCCTGCTCTGCCCAGCATAATTCACACGATACTCGCTCCAGCCTTCGCACCCGGCCTGGTTGGTATTGATTGGAATGACATCAAGGATATCCTGAGTTGTGGAAAGTGTGGGCTACTGGCCTTAGTTTCCGGAAAGCCTGTGGATGCAATTACCGAAGCGCACACCCTTGTGTCTTCCCAACTGAATCTACTGGGCTCTGAATCGGTCAAAGGCGCGCTGGCTGTTCTGTTTGTTCCCGAGGAGCAGCCATGCCTAGCTCAACTCGGTCAGGTCTCCAAATTATTGGGCGCGATGTGCCCATCGGAACAACCTGCATTGGTTTCAGCTCCTGCGATTACAGACGGTAAGTCAATATTCGCTTTGCTGGTCGTCACGGACTCATCAAGCTCAGAAGCATAATCAACGAAATCCATCTTTCATGTCGGCCTCGCAAGATAAGTGAATAAAACCCTACTCCCGGTTTTCCCGTTTCCCTTAAGGGGGGCGGGACGACCGGGAAGCGATGTTCCTAGGCGGGTTACTGATGAGATCGCAAAAGCGAGTTTACTATGGTTTCACGTCGTCAATTTTGTACTGGAGTCGGGGCAAGCGTCATAGCAGCATCAATCGCGCCGAATGTGGTCGCCAATATGCTATCGGCAGCGAATCCTTTAGCTCTTCCAATGCAAATTGGGAAGAAACTGGACATGGCGGCGGCGCAATCAATTCTGTCTGAGGATATCCCACTCCTCCGACATAAAGGCAGGGATGTGTGGCTGTACCTCAGCGAATATTCTGACTACTCGCAGGATGCGCTTGCCTATCTTGTTGGCAATATTGGTGAAATCGAAGGCATCGAAGCTGGCTTTCGATGTCTATCAAAAGATGGGGCTCATACGATCACCCAACTGCGCACGCAGTTCTGCTTTTTGACCGGGTTGGGTCGCCTTGATGAAGAAGCTGCAGTAATCCTTGGCGACTGGGACAGAGAGTTCCGTCCAATTCAAGACATCGTCATTCAAGAGCCACTATCCGTGGAAGCCGCAAGCGCTTTGGTCGCCGCATCCTTACAAATAAAAGGGGACTGCTGTGACGGGCCACTGGCACTATCGATGCCATCAATCAACTCAGATATTGCAGGAGCATTGTGTCATCACAACCATGAGCTCTACCTTCGTATCCGCGATGAACAGCTTTTGCCTGGAGCAGCTTGGGAGTTGGCACGGCACACGGGCTATTCGCTTACGCTGGATCTAGATAAGGCTATTCCTGAGGAATCAATTCGTGCTTTGGTGAGTAATCCCGAGAAGAGAATGAAGCATATTACTGACCGTGAATTCAACAGGGTCTATCTAGCTAATCCGGTAATGTGGAATACGTTCTATGATGAGTCTCATCTTTGAGAAGGCACCAGTTACCTAATGGGGTTGTATTGGGCCAGATTTGATGACTACTCCTAGATACACGCTGACACTGGATTCCAACCTGGCGCTGTTAGTGAATGCGCTGGACGATGGTGCGCGGGAATTCTATGAGGAACGGGCCGCTATTCTTGAATACGATGGCGGTTATCCACGCCGTAAAGCAGAGAGCTTGGCATGGGAGGAAACACAACGTTACCTAAAAAGAAGACACGGTTCGAGAGGCTAAATATGGTCACTGTGAATCGCCACCGCAAACTGACCCCGGACGTATGATTCCGCATATCCTGCTGCTGGCATATTGCCGATGCAGGCTTGGGCAATCTCTGATAGATCCAAGATGCTAGTCTATACTTTGGGCTGGAATCCGTAGTATTTCCTCAATGCCGCCAATTCTGTGGCGTGCACTTGTCGTTTTTCCACCTTCCCATGTGGCATCGATATATATCTAATTCTGCACAAGGCTTCGAAATAACTGTCCTTTGGAATTAACTTGCTTTTGTCGCGGTCTTTTTCTTTGGCGACTACAACTGAAGCTCTTAACGGACGCCCCGCCTTACGGTCCTCCTGAACAAGTTTGGCTAACAATAGTGGTATGGGATTGTCTGACTGCCGTTGGACTTCCTTCGGAATATGAAAATGATCATACAGTTCTGTGTACCAAACGACGGTTCCATTTTTGGCATGCTGTTCAAGGTAATCGCCTAATTCGGTCATGCTTGGCATTGTGGATTTCCCCTTTTCAGAATTATGATTAATTCCCACTATTTACGGTAGATTCGGAAGAAGCTTTGCTTTCTTCACATCGGCTGATTGGGGGCATGTGCGCATAAACTTATCAATGACATTGCGTTGTGACCGCTTCTGCTGATATCGCGAATAAATCCCTTCGATCAGATTAGGCTGTTGACGCCGGTCTAAAAATGATCAGATAAGGTTGTTTGTGCCGGTTGAATTTTGACCAGGTAATCCACGTATCCTGCTTAATTTCTAAGCAGGAGTAAACAGGGGGTGATTACCATGGTCATATATGCAAAGATCCGC
>JAPLQS010000091.1 GCA_026399575.1 Nitrosospira sp.
GCTCTTCGCTTCCCCACCAAATTTCTTCGACAATACCATCGTGATCGCCGCAGTCAGCGTGGTCTTGCCGTGATCCACGTGGCCGATCGTGCCTACGTTTACGTGCGTCTTCGTCCGCTCAAATTTGCTCTTTGCCATGATTGCTTCCTATGCTTGATAAGGGTTATTTTTTGTTGATGACCGCTTCAGCTACACTTTTCGGTGCTTCCGAGTAATGCTTGAATTCCATGGTGTAAGTCGCACGCCCCTGAGTTGCCGAACGCAGTGACGTGGAGTAACCAAACATCTCTGCCAGCGGCACCTCCGCGCGTATCACCTTAAGACCAGGCATGTCGTCCATGCCCTGTATCATGCCACGACGGGATGATAAATCGCCCACCACGTTACCCATAAAATCCGCTGGCGTTTCCACTTCTACCGACATCATCGGTTCCAATAATACCGGGCTGGCTTTGCGCATGCCATCCTTGAATGCCATTGAGGCTGCCATCTTGAAGGCGTTTTCGTTGGAGTCCACATCGTGGTAAGAGCCATCGAATAGCGTAACCTTGACATCCACCACCGGGAAACCCGCCAGCACGCCATTAGGCAGGGTTTCGCGCAGGCCTTTTTCCACCGCCGGAATATATTCACGCGGAACAGTGCCACCCTTGATCGCATCAATAAACTCGAAGCCTTTGCCGGCATCATTCGGGGCCATCCTGAGCCAGACGTGACCATATTGACCGCGCCCGCCGGATTGCTTGATGAACTTGCCCTCAATCTCTACCGATTTTTTGATGGCTTCACGATAGGCTACTTGCGGTGCGCCAACGTTGGCTTCCACACCGAATTCGCGCTTCATGCGGTCAACGATGATTTCCAGATGCAGCTCTCCCATGCCGGAGATGATGGTCTGGCCGGACTCCTCGTCGGTACGGACACGGAAGGACGGATCCTCCTGTGCCAGACGATTCAGGGCAATGCCCATTTTTTCCTGATCAACTTTTGTTTTTGGCTCCACTGCAACATGGATCACTGGCTCCGGAAATATCATCCGCTCCAATGTAATAATCTTAGTGGGGTCACACAATGTGTCGCCGGTAACGGCTTCCTTCAAACCCACTGCGGCGGCGATGTCGCCAGCACGCACTTCCTTGATTTCCTCGCGCTGGTTGGCATGCATCTGCAGCAACCGTCCGATACGTTCTTTCCGACCCTTGATCGGGTTGTAGATGGTGTCGCCAGTAGCGACCACGCCAGAGTAGACGCGGAAGAAAATCAACTGGCCGACATAGGGGTCGGTGGCAATCTTGAATGCTAGGCCGGCGAACGGCTCGTCGTCGCTGGCATGACGTTCATCAGGCTCGCCATTTTCCTTTTCTCCATCGATTGCGTGGATGTCCACCGGCGAGGGCAGGTAATCAATCACGGCATCCAGCATGGCCTGCACGCCCTTGTTCTTGAATGCCGAACCGCACAACATGGGTACGATCTCGTTATTGATAGTGCGCATGCGCAAGCCTTGCTTGATGTCAGCAATGGACAAATCACCCTCTTCCAGGTATTTGTTCATCAGCTCTTCAGTGGCTTCAGCCGCGGTTTCCAACATCTTCTCACGCCATAGCTTGGCATTTTCCAGCAATTCGGCGGGAATCTCGCGTTCCTCGAATTTCATCCCCTGGCTTGCATCATCCCAGTAAATGGCTTTCATCTTCAACAGATCGACAACGCCTTCGAATTTTTCTTCCGCACCGATGGGTAACTGAACCGGCACTGGCTGGGCCTTCAGACGCGTCTGCATCTGTTCGTAAACGCGCATGAAATTAGCGCCTGCACGGTCCATCTTGTTAACAAAAGCAAGGCGCGGAACCTTGTATTTATTGGCCTGTCGCCATACGGTTTCAGTCTGTGGCTGCACCCCGCCAACTGCGCAAAATACGGTGCAGGCACCATCCAGCACACGCAGAGAGCGTTCAACTTCAATGGTGAAGTCGACGTGACCCGGGGTATCGATGATATTGATACGATGATCAGGATAGTTACTCTCCATCCCTTTCCAGAAACATGTGGTGGCGGCAGAAGTAATGGTGATGCCGCGTTCCTGCTCCTGCTCCATCCAGTCCATGGTGGCCGCACCATCGTGCACTTCACCAAGTTTGTGCGATACGCCGGTATAAAACAGAATGCGTTCGGTGGTCGTGGTCTTGCCGGCGTCTATGTGCGCCATGATGCCGATGTTCCGGTAGCGTTCGATGGGTGTTTTTCTTGCCACAGTATTTCAACCTCAAAATTTAAATCCGCCGTGACGTCAATAGTGTCACGGGATGAAAAGAAGGAAACGATATTTTTAACAACCGGGAAGCAGTGATTACCTCAAGAATTGCCGCGTTGCTCGTTCTCGCGCTATCGTCAGTTAATCGCTGTTAAAACCGGTAATGCGCAAACGCCTTGTTGGCTTCTGCCATGCGGTGCACTTCCTCACGTTTCTTGACCGCGCCACCACGACCTTCCGCCGCTTCCGCCAATTCGCCGGCAAGACGCGCACCCATGGATTTTTCGCCACGTTTACGTGCGGCATCACGCAGCCAGCGCATCGCCAGCGCATTGCGTCGAATCGAACGCACCTCGACGGGGACCTGGTAGTTAGCACCACCGACACGGCGGCTTTTCACTTCCACCATCGGTCGCACATTGGATAATGCCTGGGTGAATACTTCCACCGGATCTTTGCCGGTTTTTTTCTGGATCTGATCCATGGCGCCGTAAATGATCCGCTCTGCCACCGATTTCTTGCCGCGCGTCATCAGGACATTGACGAATTTTGCTACCTCGGTATTGTGGTACTTGGGGTCCGGCAAAATTTCGCGTTTCGGGACTTCTCTCCGTCTTGGCATTCTCTGACCTCAGTATTAAATTATAGTTTAGGTGTTTGCTCGATCTGGCAAACACGCTAAGTTCATAGCTGTTCTTAAGCTGCTTTTGGTTTTTTGGCGCCGTACTTGGAACGGCTTTGTTTACGGTCTTTCACCCCGGCAGTATCCAGACTGCCGCGCACCATATGGTAGCGCACCCCCGGCAAATCCTTGACGCGACCACCGCGTATCAACACCACAGAGTGTTCCTGCAGATTGTGGCCTTCACCGCCGATGTAGCTTGACACTTCAAAACCATTGGTCAGGCGAACCCGCGCCACCTTGCGCAGAGCCGAGTTCGGTTTTTTTGGCGTGGTGGTATATACCCGGGTGCAGACCCCGCGCTTTTGCGGGCTGTTGCCCAGCGCCGGAACTTTGCTCTTTACACGCCTTGCCGCGCGGGGCTTACGTACTAATTGACTGATTGTCGGCATTCCTGTTCCCTAAAAAAACCGGGACGGCGATATCACAATTCCGCCGTCCGTGTATGAATTGGCCAATTTTTTCGCCGGGCCAAGCATTCCTTGGGGGCGAGTAAAAAGACTGCGGATTCTATGGGGTTTATCCCCGCATGTCAAGGCTATCGCGCTACCCAATATGGTCTGAGTTCGAATGAAATACATGTTTCTGCGGGGGCATGAGTCTGAAGAGTGGTTTTGAGGCCGATCATCACATCAATAATGATCGGCCGGGATGTGCGGATACGCTATTTCACTTCCGCACAGAGCATGTTGTCAGCCACCGCACTCTATGCAAGACGCCTCAGCACTTCTGCGACGGTTGTACCCATCGCGGCCGGAGTGGGGCAGATTGTGACGCCAAGATCTCTCAGTATGGCCACCTTTTCTGCGGCACTCTCACCCGCTGATGAAATGATGGCGCCGGCATGCCCCATGCGGCGGCCTTCCGGTGCGGTCAAGCCCGCGATATAAGCAATGAGCGGTTTGCCCATGTTTTCTTTGGCAAAAATACCGGCTTCGACTTCTTGTGGCCCACCTATTTCGCCGATCATGAGCACTATTCTGGTTTCGCTGTCTTCTTCAAATATTTTCAGAATATCGCGGTGCGAGCTGCCATTGATTGGATCGCCGCCTATACCTACCGAGGTTGATATGCCAATACCCAGCGCCTTCATCTGGTCTGCGGCTTCATAGCCCAAGGTGCCAGAACGGCCGACTATCCCGACACGCCCCTGCATATAAATATGCCCAGGCATGATGCCCAGCATCGCACGTCCGGGACTGATGGTACCGGCACAGTTGGGTCCGGTCAGTATCATTCTTTCTTTTTCAGGGAAGCGGCGCAGAAAATTCTTGACGGTCATCATGTCCTGCGTAGGAATGCCATCGGTAATCGCCACGCAGTATTTAATGCCTGCATCGGCGGCTTCCATGATTGAGTCCGCCGCAAATGCGGGCGGAACAAAAATGATGCTGGCCTCAGCCCCGACCTGTTGCACCGCTTCTTTCACTGTATTGAAGACCGGCAGCCCCAAGTGTTGCTGGCCACCCTTGCCGGGGGTGATACCGCCTACGACATTGGAACCGTAGTTGATCATGTCCTGGGCATGGAAAGTACCGATTTTACCGGTAAAGCCTTGCACAATAATGCGTGTGGTCTCGTTAATTAGAATTGCCACTGTGTTCCCCTTGTTTTGCGACCATTTCATTGCGCGCCTGAACAGCTTTTTCAGCCGCTTCCGCCAACGTTTCTGCCATGATGATGGGCAAGCCGCTTTCAGCAATAATCCGACGGCCTTCCTTAACATTGGTGCCGGATAAACGCACAATCAATGGAATCTTCATATCGATATTCTTGACCGCATGCACCACGCCTTCGGCAATCCAGTCACAACGGTTAATGCCGGCAAAGATGTTGACCAGCATGGCTTTAACACCTTTATCGGCCAGCACCAGACGGAATGCTTTTTCTGTACGCTCAGCAGATGCGCCGCCACCGACGTCAAGGAAATTGGCGGGCTCGCCACCAGCCAGTTGGATCATATCCATGGTAGCCATAGCCAGGCCCGCACCGTTGATCATGCAGCCGATGTCGCCATCCAGGCCAATGTAGCTCAGCCCATGTTCGGCTGCAGCCACTTCGCGCGGGTCTACCTGTGTCTTGTCGCGTAACTCGGCAATCTTGTGTCGCCGGAACAGGGCATTATCATCAAAACCCATTTTTGCATCCAGTGCAATCAGTTCGCCAGTGCTGGTGGTAACCAGCGGATTGATTTCCAGCATATTTGCATCAAGATCACGCAACGCACGATAGCAACCTTTTATGGTTTTGACCGCCTGGTTTAGTTGCGCGGTTTCCAGACCCAACGCAAAAGCCATTTTGCGTGCTTGGAAGTCCTGCAGGCCGACAGCGGGCTCAATATAGATTTTCTTGATTGCTTCAGGATTGGTTTCAGCCAGCTTCTCAATTTCCATTCCGCCTTGCGCGGAACCCACCATGACAATACGTTCATGGCTACGGTCAAGCAGGAAACAGAGATACAGTTCTTTGGCGATGTCTGTTCCCGCTTCGACATACACTCTGGAGCAGACCTTGCCTGCGGGTCCGGTTTGATGAGTGATCAGCTTTTTACCCAGCAATTCTTCTGCTGCCGCCTTGACTTCATCATGCGACCGGCAAATCTTGATGCCGCCGGCTTTGCCGCGCGCTCCCGAGTGAATCTGTGCTTTCACTACCCAGATGTTGCCACCGATTTCCCGGGCACGCTGTACCGCTTCTTCGGGACTGTAAGCCAGACCACCCTCTGCGATCTTGACACCATATTCCGCTAAAATCTCTTTTGCCTGATATTCGTGGATATCCAATGCCTCACCCTCGTCTATTGCATAAAAATATAAAGAAAGGGCCGCTAAAGGCGGCCCCGGAGATTTCTGCCATCAACCTCTTGCAGCAATCGCTTCTGCTGTTCTTACGACATTGTTAGCCATTCTTTCCGAAGCCGCATCAATCAAGCGACCGTCCAGCGCGGCCGCGCCTTTGCCTTGGGCAGCGGCTTCTTTCAATGCAACCAGAATACGTTGGGCTTTTTCAATTTCCGCAGGTGGCGGGGTAAACACCTCATTTGCGAGCGCAACCTGTGACGGGTGGATCGCCCATTTGCCTTCACAACCCAGTGCGGCAGCTCTTCTGGCAGCCAGTTTGTAACCGTCGGGGTCCTTGATGTCGCCGAAAGGGCCATCAATCGGGCGCAGGCCGTAGGCGCGGCAAGCGACTGTCATGCGACTGATGGCAGCGTGCCATTGATCGCCGGGATAATCAGGGTTGAGGCCGCCTATGTTGGTTGTTCTGGCACGGTTGCTGGCGGCATAATCAGCCACGCCGAAGTGCAATGCCTCCAGACGTCCCGAAGCGCCGTTGCGGGCGATATCTTCCACATTGGCCATGCCCAGGGCTGTTTCGATCAGGGCCTCAATGCCGACCTTGTTCTTTAATCCCTGCTGCATTTCCAATTGGTTTAGCATGGCTTCGACCATGTACACATCGGAATAAACGCCTACTTTGGGAATCAGGATGGTATCCAGCTTGTGGCCGGCCTGTTCGATCAGATCCACCACATCACGCACCATGAATTGGGTGTCCAGGCCATTGATGCGCACCGAAAGGGTTACGCCATGTCCTTTCCAGTCCAGATCATTGATTGCCTCGATGACATTCTTGCGTGCTTGTACTTTGTCATCCGGAGCGACTGCATCTTCCAGATCAAGAAAAATGAAATCTACGCCGCTTTTCAGCGCTTTCTCGAACATGCCAGGATTCGACCCCGGAACTGCCAATTCGCAGCGCTGCACACGTTGCACCGAGGCTGAATATAATGTATGACTCATTGTTTTTCCCAGTTTGGGTTATTTGATGCGACAGTATCAATCGCAGTGTTTTGCTCTTTCAGGCATGAATAGAGGCAGAAAAACGACCTGCCGCTTCACTTGAACAACCCGTCATTCTACTTTTGAAGACCGTAATGTCAATTTTTACCTGAAGTTTCGGCGACATTTTTGGTAACGGTTTATCCCCGAGAACAAGCTGCCATGCGCAGAAGGAGCGATCCAGAGAATCTCTTGGGTGATCGAGTGAAACGGATCAAATTCAGAGAAAATCTCCAATACAGATTCCCATGGATGTTTTTATGCAGTCACAATCCTCGCCTGTAAATCATGCGTGTCTGAGCCGGTAATTTCGACCTCGACAAATTCACCAGTTTTTATGTTTCCGGTATTTGCCAGGTACACCACGCCATCGATTTCCGGCGCATCGGCGGCGCTGCGGGCAATGACCTGGTTTTTCCGGATTTCGTCCACCAGTACGGTCATGCGCTTGCCGATCTTGCGGGTAAGGCGTGCGGCGCTGATATCTTCCTGTACTGCCATGAAGCGGGCGCGACGCTCCTCCTTTTCTTCTTCCGGGACATGACCGGGTAACGCATTCGCTGCTGCACCTGCCACCGGCGAATAGGTGAAACAGCCCACGCGATCCAACTGCGCTTCCTGCAGAAATTCCAGCAACTCCTCGAACTCCGCTTCGGTCTCGCCCGGGAAACCGACGATGAAAGTGCTGCGCAGCGTAATGTCCGGACATATTGCACGCCACTGCTGGATGCGTGCGAGATTGTTTTCGGCATTGGCAGGACGTTTCATCATTTTCAGAATGCGCGGGCTGGCATGCTGGAACGGCACATCAAGATACGGCAGGATTTTTCCTTCAGCCATCAGCGGGATCACTTCATCCACATGCGGATAGGGGTAGACGTAATGCAACCGCACCCAGGCATTGGCATCATGCGCCAACTCACCCAAGGCGCCGACCAGTTCGGTCATGCGGGTTTTGATGGGCCTGCCTTGCCAGAAACGCCGGCTGCGAGCAGATTTTCTGCTTCCTGCATAATCTGATTGACTGGACGGCTGACCAGATCGCCGCGCATGGAGGGAATGATGCAGAAAGTGCAGCGATGGTTGCAGCCTTCGGAAATTTTTACATAAGCGTAATGTCTGGGCGTAAGCCGGATTCCCTGCGGCGGGATCAGGCTGGTGTAGGGGTCGTGCGGCTGCGGTAGATGCGCATGTATCGCTGCCATGACTTCCGGCAAAGCATGCGGGCCGGTGACTGCCAGCACTTGCGGATGAGCTTGTTTGACCACGTCGCTTCTTGCGCCGAGACAACCGGTGACGATGACCTTGCCATTTTCCGCCAGCGCTTCGCCGATGGCGTCCAGTGATTCTTCCACTGCGCTGTCGATGAAACCGCAGGTGTTGATCACCACCAGGTCGGCATCTGCGTAAGTGGGTGAGATGTCATAGCCTTCGGCACGCAATTGGGTGAGGATCTGTTCGGAGTCCACCAATGCTTTAGGGCAGCCGAGCGAGATGAAGCCGATCTTGGGAACCGGATGTTTGAGAGAGGGCATGGAATGGTAAATAAGCTGTGGTTATGGATGAATGTGGAATTGTAGGAACATGTGTTGTTACCGTAAGCTTGCTCGTAATTAAGCGGTTCTCTAATGGCCAAAAAGGCTGCCAGCCAGCCAGATGGAGCTGATGCCCAGCATGATCAACACAACCTGCTGGATGGTAGCCTTGATTTCAGGGCGCCGGTGCAGGCCGGGGATAAGATCGGACATCGCCACGTAGATCATGCTGGCCGCAGCCAGGCCCAGCAGCGATGGCAGGAGGTGATTCATATCTTGCAGCATGAAGTAGGTCAGCATCCCGCCGATCAGGGTGGCAGCGCTGGAAAGCAAATTGAACAGCAATGCCTGCCGGCGGGTGTAGCCAGAGTTGAGCAGAATCAGGAAATCGCCGGCTTCTTGCGGAATTTCGTGGGCAATAATGGCGATAGCGGTGACGATGCCGAGCTGCACATCCACCATGAATGCCGCAGCGATGAGTATACCGTCGACGAAATTATGAAAGGTATCGCCCAGCATGATCAGCATGCCGCTGCGGCCATGGTCGTGACCATGCGCAGCAGTAGCGGCGCCATGCAGAGGATCGTGGACCTCACATTCCTCTATGTGGCAATGGCGCCACAGCACCAGTTTTTCCAGAATGAAAAACAACAGGATGCCGAACAGTACGGTGGCAGTGATTTGTGCCGGATTTCCCGAAAGCTCCAGCGCTTCCGGCAGCGCATTGAGAAAAGCAGCTCCCAGCAGTGCGCCGATAGCGTAGGAGATCAGCATTTGCACCCACGAGACGCGCGTGTTGAGCGTCAGTGCGGCGGCAAACAACACGCTCAATAGTCCCCCCAGCAGACTGGTGGTAATGATCCAGGCGAGAGTGGACATGAAAACGATTTGCGGAAAAATGCGGGATTATACGCTGTTGCCAGACTTGAGATTCAGCTGATAGTTGTTATGCAGCCAGCCAGATCAGCCCTGCCATTCGTCCGGTGTTACCATCGCGGCGATAGGAAAAGAATCTTGCCGGGTCGCTGAAAGTACATATGCCACCGCCGTAAACCTCGGTCACCCCCGCTTCTTTCAAGCGCTGTTGCGCCAGCAGAAAAATATCAGCAGACCATTTGCCGTTATCGCGTGCAGTGAAGGCGAGAGCGGATTTTTCGTCGTGCTCGATAAAGGTCTGGCGCACATCTTCACCGACTTCAAAATGAGCAGGACCGATTGCCGGGCCGAGCCATGCCATGATTCGGGAACTCTCCCCGCCCATCTCCGCTATGGTGCGTTCAATCACTCCCGCAGCCAGTCCGCGCCAGCCGGCATGAGCAATCCCCACCATCGATCCGGCGGCATCGCACAGAAACACCGGCAGGCAGTCCGCGGTAAGCACCGCACAGACAGTGCCAGGAAGCTGGCTGAATGCGGCATCGCTGCCGGCGCTGCAATCATAATCATCCGCGCAGACCGGCAGCGTGCCGTGTACCTGTTTCAACCAGCAGGGTTCGCCCGGCAGGATGCTGCGCAGCAGGGCACGATTCTGTTTGACGGCCGCTGGCTCGTCGCCGACGTGATCCCCCAGGTTGAGGCTGGCGTAGGGTTCGCTGCTCATGCCGCCAGTGCGTGTGGTAAACAGCGCTCTGACATTGCGCGGCGCAGGCCAGTCGGGAGTGATCCAATCATTCATGGTGGCGAATTTGTGCGAGTAAAATATTTGTCATGAATTGACGCTGCGATATTGCCGCAATGCTTGCAAGAGTTTCTCCATATCCTCGGGCAATGCCGCTTCCCATGTCATGGTTTTTCCGCTTTGCGGGTGCGTTAGTTCCAGTTTCTGCGCATGCAGGGCTTGTCTTGGGAACCGATTGAGCAGTTGCCCGATTTCTTGCGCAATTTTCTTCGGCTTGCCGCCATAAACCGGATCGCCTACCAGCGGATGGTCGAGGGAGTGCATGTGTACCCGAATCTGATGGGTACGTCCGGTTTCCAGGCTGCATAGAAGCAGGGTGCAGCCGTCGAAATGCTCCAATACCCGATAGTGGGTGCGCGCCTCTTTGCCGCTGCTGGATACCGCCATTTTGGTACGCAGTATCGGGTGCCGTCCCACCGGTGCATCCACCGAGCCGTCATGGGGAACATGGCCCTGCACCAGTGCCAGATAATCACGTTTCACGGTGTGTTTCTGCAATTGCCGTACCAGACTGGTTTGCGCTTCCAGGGTTTTCGCGACTACCAGCAGGCCGCTGGTGTCTTTATCCAGCCGGTGAACGATACCTGCACGCGGCACACCATCCAACTGCGGTGCATGGTGTAGCAGAGCATTCAGCATGGTGCCCTGCCAGTTGCCGCTGCCGGGATGCACCACCAGTCCGGCAGGCTTGTTGACGACTATGAGCGCGTGGTCTTCATAAATGATGTCAAGCGGAATGGCTTCGGCGGCATGCGCACTCTCGGCAGGGTGGGGCTGCGGTTTGACCTGGATCCTCTCGCTTCCCCACACTTTTTGCTTGGGACTGGCTTCCACTCCATCCACACTTACCTGTTTCCCCAATATCCACGCCTGCAAGCGGCTGCGGGACCAATCCGGCAGCAACCGCGCCAGAGCCTGATCGAGCCGCAGACCGGCGCAGTCCTGGGGGATCGTCAGTGCGATGATGGTTTCTGCCGATTCAGCTAGTGTGAGCTTTGCGTTATAATGACCAGCAGATTTATTTTCGTTTTCCACAGAATCCATCATGTCGCGTAGTTTAGCTTTATTCCTGCTGTTGCTGTTACCGGCATGCGGTTTGCTGCCAAAGAATACCGATCGCGAAGACCAGAGAAACTGGTCGGCGAGCAAGTTCTATTCCGAGGCCAAAACGGAATTAAACGATGGCAACTATGCAGCTGCCATCAAACTGTTTGAGTCGCTGGAAGCACGCTATCCTTACGGACGCTATGCGCAACAGGCGCAGCTTGAGGTCGCCTACGCGCATTATAAAGATAACGAGAAAGCTTCGGCTATCGCTGCTGCCGACCGTTTCATCAAGCTGCATCCGAACCATGCCAATGTGGATTATGCCTATTATCTCAGGGGGTTGGCGAATTTCAACGATGACCTGGGAATGATGGGCATCATCACGGAAATGATCAGCGGGCAGGACATGAGTGAGCGTGATCCGAAAGCGTCGCGCGAATCATTTGAGAATTTCAAGGAATTGGTCACGCGCTTCCCCAACAGCAAGTACACCCCTGATGCGGTGCTGCGCATGAAATATCTGGTCAATATGGTGGCCATGCTGGAAGTGCATGTGGCGCGCTATTACATGCGGCGTGGGGCCTATGTTGCGGCGGTTAATCGTGCTCAGGTTGCGTTGAAGGATTACCCGCAGACTCCGGCTACGGAAGAGGCCTTGGCCATCATGGTGAAGGCCTACGATGCGCTGGAGATGAACGACCTGCGCGATGATGCTGATCGTGTGATGAGACAGAATTTTCCCAACAGCCGCTATCTCGCCGATTCGCCCGTGACCGATGATAAGCCGTGGTGGAGGCTATTGTGGTAGCCGGGGGAGTTGTTGCTGGGGCACCCGTCGCCAGCCAGATCATCTGCGCTCGGCCCGGATAGGCAGTTACGCATCGTCCTCTTCTTGCAGGCGGATGGCCAAGACATCGCATTTGGCATGATGCAACACGCCATTTGCCGTTGAGCCCAACAATAGCGCAAGGCCATGGCGTCCGTGCGAGCCGACAATTATCAAATCGATCTGCTCCTGCCTGGCCATCTGCACAATCTCCTGCCCGGTTACACCCCAGACCATCCGGCGGCTGGATGCGTCTATGCCCAACTGATCACCAAGTTGCATCAATCTGGTCTTTTTTGCCTCAAGCAATTCATAGGATGAATCTTCATTCAGCGGTATCACCGTGCCATAGGCTGTGTCGGGCATGGGAACATTGTCCACCACATGAATGATGCTCAGTCTGGCGCCGCATATTTCCGCCAGACGCTTGGCTCTGCTGGCGACATAATCGCCGTGCGCTGAGAAATCCGCTGCCAGTAGAATATGCTGATAGTCACTCATCATTTTTCCTGGGGAGGGAGCGAGGAATCCTCCCAGCCCTCAGTCTGTCTATATCACAACAAGCCATGAACAACCGCAGCCAGAAGGCCGCCGATGATGGGGCCAACAACCGGAACATAGGCATAACCCCAATCGCTGTCGCGCTTATTGGGTATCGGCAGAATGGCGTGCATGATGCGCGGTCCCAGATCACGGGCTGGGTTGATCGCAAACCCTGTGGTTCCGCCCAGCGACAAACCAATACCGAATACCAGCAAGGCTGCCGGTAAAGCATCCAGTGAGCCAAGGCTGCTCTGAGGAGCGACCATGCTCAGAATGCCGAATATCAATACGAATGTGCCGACAATCTCGGAGACGAGATTGTTGAATGGATTTCTTATCGCGGGACCGGTACAGAATACGGCCAGCTTTGCATCTGCATCCTGTGTCTGTTCAAAGTGCTGGCGGTAAGTGATCCATACGATGAACGCGCCGAGCATGGCGCCCAGCATTTGTCCGGCAATATAAATGGGCACGTCGCCCCAGGGGAATTTGCCGGCGGCAGCAAGACCGATGCTCGCAGCAGGATTTATGTGCGCGCCACTGACAGCGGCGACTGAATAAACTGCGACAAACACAGCCACTCCCCAGCCTAAAGTAATGGCGATCCAGCCGCTGTTGTTGCCCTTGGTCTTATTCAATACCACATTAGCCACTATGCCGTCGCCGAGCACGACCAACAGACAAGTGCCTATCAATTCACCGAGAAAAGGAGTCATCATGATATAAGTTGGAAATTAGAGTTAATGGTTGTTTGTTGATAAGTGGCTGCTGCTGTTATGGTCTGAACCGATTGATTATTTTAGATAAATTATAATCTTTGTTTGTTTCGATTGCTACCGGTACTGTAACGATGCGAGCCGATTCCATCATGCGCATTGCATTCGGAAAACCTCCGCCTTGCTTGGCGAGTATAGCCCGATAGCGGGCAAGGTCAACGTGAAATTTCATGCGCTTCTCTTGGTAGAGGCTTGCTTGAGCATCGTTCGCAGGACTCCCCACACATTCTCCAGAATCTTCTCTTGCGCCTGCGCGTTCGGATGTATTCCATCGGTCAAAAAGAATTCACGCTTGTCGCCGAAACCGTCCAGCAGGAATGGCAGCAGTCTGAGCTGGTGGCGTTGCGCCAGTTGCGGATAGATATCCTGAAACTTCTGCGTGTAGCTTATGCCATAATTGGGCGGCAGGTGCATTCCTGCCAGCAGTACCGCTGCCTGGTTTCGCTGACAAGCCTCAATGATGACTCTCAGGTTGTCGCGGATGGATTCGATGGATGAGCCACGCAGCCCATCATTGCCGCCGAGTTCGATGATAACGATAGCAGGGCGGTGAGTCTTGAGTGCCTGTTCGATCCGATTGCGTCCGCTCAGCGTGGTTTCGCCACTGATGCTGGCATTGACCACCCGATAAGTGGGCGCTTGCGTTTGCAGGCGTTTCTTCAGTAAATCCACCCAGCCGGTTTGCGGCGGCAGTCCATAACCGGATGACATGCTGTCGCCGAACACCATGACAGTGCCCGCAGTTTCCACCGCAGGTGTCGCGCTCGCGTTGCCGCAGGCAACGCCTGATAGAATACACAGAATAATCAGGAAATATTTCATGACAGATAAGGAAACACCGAACAAGTAGCCGCAAAACGTGGCGGCGAACATGAATCGAGACGGAATCGTGATGCGAATCGAATTTTCATTGAATAAATGGTCTTTTTCATGCCTGGAAGCAGGGGATTTCCCCGTTTCCG
>JAPLQS010000029.1 GCA_026399575.1 Nitrosospira sp.
AAACATCAATCACTTCAAAAGGAGATTAATTCCATCTCAGTCTGGTCGACTTACCCACAGCCATGTAGTACGCTACATCGCTATAACGCCTGGTCAATTTTCAACCGGCACAGATGGTCAGTTTTCAACCGGCAGCAACAATCGAAGACATCAGTGTTTCCGCCGCTCAAGGCAATCTGACAATGGTCAAAGTGACAATGAATCAGCCGCTGACTGCCGCTCCCGTGGGCATTTCCCTGAGCAATTCAGACTCGGCACGGATTTATTTCGATTTCCTCAACACGTCCAATGCACTGGGTAAGAATATCCTGAAAATTGACGAAGGGGGAGTGCGCAGTTTCAATATTGTGCAGGTTGGAGGCCGTACCCGGCTGGTAATGAATTTGTCTCGACCGATGAATTATGTCGCTGCAATTGAAGATAAAGTCGTTTTAATCACTTTGCGGAATGTGGTCGCTGAACCTACCGCGAGCGGCGCCACACATTTTGCCGAAGTCAAACCCGACAGACCACAGCTCCTGAGTTTACGGGATGTGGAGTTTCGCCGCGGTGCCGACGGTGAAGGACTGGTGCAGGTGGATTTGTCGGATGCCGGTATCGGAATTGATGTGCGCCAGCAGGGAAAAAATGTCGTAGTCGAATTCATCAGGGTATCTCTGCCGCGTAATCTGGAGCGGCGGCTGGATGTGGTGGATTTCGCCACGCCGGTACAAACCATCGAAACCCTTACGCATGGGGAAAACGTGCGCATGGTGATCGAATCCAAGGGGCTATGGGAACACTCGGCTTATCAGACGGACACCAAATTCATTCTGAAAGTGAAACCGGTGGCAGAGGATCCAGACAGACTCGCGAATGGAAAATCCGGCCGTGGAGGTTTCAAGGGCGACAGACTTTCGCTTAATTTTCAGAACGTGGATGTGCGCGCAGTATTGCAGGTGATCGCTGATTTTACCGGACTCAATATCATCACCAGCGATACAGTTACCGGCAATCTTACGCTGCGGTTGAAGGATGTTCCGTGGGATCAGGCATTGGATATCATGCTTCAGGCCAAAGGATTGGGCCAGCGTCAGGTCGGCAACGTCATTCTGATTGCGCCACGCGATGAAATTGCCACCAAGGAGAAGCTTGATCTGGAATTCCTTCAGCAGATTTCCGATCTGGAGCCGATCCACACCGAGAGTTTCCAGATGAGTTACCAGAAGGCCGACGTGATCAGAACGATGTTGGCTGATCCGGTGCAGAAGATGCTGAGCAAGCGTGGTAGCGTAGCAATGGATGCCCGCACCAACACCTTGTTCGTGCGAGATACACCCACGCAACTGGAGGAGCTGCGCAAACTGCTCGTAAAAATCGATATCCCCGTGCGGCAGGTAATGATCGAGGCACGTATCGTGGAAGCGATCGATACATTCAGCCGCAACCTTGGCGCTCGCTTTGGTGTTCAGAGTAACAGCGCCGGCGGCCTGGGAGTTTCCGGCACGCAGGCAGGTTCCAGCGCCTTGGCCACTGGCGGTACTCCGAGCGGCTCAACTTTATTTAACAACGTCAATATGCCCGCGCTCGGCGCTGCAGGGGCCGCCGCGGCATTGGGCGGGCCGTTCACGCTGGGTCTCAGCCTGATCAAAATCAATAATGGCACCCTGGTCAACCTGGAGTTGTCCGCACTGGAGACCGATGGCAGAGGCAAGGTCATTGCCAGTCCGCGGATAGTGACTGCGGATCAGGTTGAGGCCACCATTGAACAGGGTGCGCGCATCCCCTTCCAGCAGGCGACCAGCAGCGGCGCCACCAGCGTTGTTTTCAGGGATGCAACGCTGCGTCTCAGAGTCACGCCGCAGATTACGCCCGACAACAACGTCATCATGAACCTGAACGTCAACCAGGACAGCATCGGAGCGCTTACGGCCACCGGTGTACCAACCATCAATACCAAGCAAATCACCACGCAGGTACTGGTGGAGAATGGCGGGACCGTAGTCATTGGCGGCATTTTCTCCCGGGACGAAAATAATCTGACCAACAGGGTGCCGCTGCTGGGGGATATTCCGTTGCTTGGAAACGTGTTCAGGAATAACGCAAGAAGGGATAATAAAACGGAGCTGCTGATTTTTGTTACCCCGCGTATATTGAAAGACAGTCTTAATATGCGCTGACCGCGGCGGGCTCTCTCCAGTGCCGGCAAAGCCCGGCACGGCTTCTTTGTGTTACGCGGATGCGGGTATTTCCGCTACAATTGCCCGAATGAATTCAGCTAAGGCAACAACGGTGTCAGACCACGCTGCGGTAGAAGCGGGCGGCAATATTTTCCTGGTGGGCATGATGGGGGCGGGGAAGACCACCATCGGCAAGTCTTTGGCCGGTCACTTGGATAAAACATTCTTTGATTCGGATCGTGAAATTCAGAAACGTACCGGAGTCGGCATACCGGTAATTTTTGAAATTGAGGGTGAGGCTGGTTTTCGCAAGCGCGAAACGGAAATGCTGCGGGAACTGGTGAAATTAAAGAATATTGTGCTGGCGACAGGGGGCGGCGCAATATTGAGCGTGGAAAATCGCGAGTTGTTAAGGCGTAATGGTACCGTAGTCTATTTGCGAGCCACAGTGGATGATCTGTGGCGGCGTACCCGGCACGACAAGAGTCGGCCACTGCTGCAGACCCCGAATCCCCATGCCAAGCTGGCTGAACTCTATGCGCAGCGTGATCCACTTTACTGTGAAATAGCGCATATCATTGTTGAAAGCGGAATGCAGAGTACTCGTCAACTGACTCAATCACTCGCGCAACAGCTAGCGGGTGCTGATCTGAACATAGACGGGACCTATTCAGAGGTTCCTTGATCCACCTTGGCAGCCTTGCTGCAACACCCATGAAATCCATACGAATACCATGCAAACCATTACGGTAGAGCTTGCCTCCGCAGCAAATGAGCGCAGCTATCCGATACTTATCGGCGCAGGCTTATTGGATCAGCCCGGTCTTATTCTGCCCTACCTGCCGCAGAAGCGAGTTGCCATCGTCACCAACACCACGGTGGCGCCGCTCTACCTGGAACGATTACGTATGGGACTGGAAAGCCATGGAGTAGCGGCTATCTCCATCGTCCTTCCCGATGGTGAGGAACACAAGAACTGGCAAACATTGAATCTTATTTTCGATGCGCTGCTGTCAAACCGCTGTGAACGCAACACTACGGTCATCGCGCTGGGCGGTGGAGTCATCGGCGATCTGGCCGGATTCGCCGCCGCAACTTATCTGCGTGGGGTGCCATTCATCCAGGTTCCAACCACGTTGTTGGCGCAGGTGGATTCTTCGGTAGGCGGCAAGACCGGCATCAATCATCCGCTTGGCAAGAACATGATTGGCGCTTTTTATCAGCCGCGCGTGGTGCTGGCAGACAGCGCGACGCTCGGCACCTTGCCCGAGAGAGAATTGCGTGCCGGTATTGCGGAGATCATCAAGTATGGATTGATTCGGGATCCTGCCTTTTTCGAGTGGCTGGAGCAGAATATAGCCCAGTTGCTGGCACGTGATCGTAGCGTGCTGAACGAGGCAATTCGCCGGAGTTGCACGAACAAGGCGGAAGTTGTCGCAAATGATGAACGCGAAAGTGGTGTAAGGGCGCTGCTCAATCTTGGCCATACCTTTGCTCATGCCATCGAAAATGGCATGGGCTACGGCGTGTGGCTGCACGGCGAAGCGGTGGCAGCAGGCACGCTGCTGGCTGCAGAATTGTCACAGCGCATGCACATGATCAGTACAGCCGAAGTCGGGCGCATCCGCAAGATTTACTTGCAGGCCGGGCTTCCTGTTGTTGCGCCCGATCTTGGTGTGGAAAAGTATCTGCACCTGATGGGAATGGACAAAAAAGTCGAAGGTGGAAAAATGCGTTTTGTTCTTCTCAAACGCATTGGTGAAGCTGTGGTCCATGCCGAGGTACCCACGACCATACTAACCGGCACCCTGGTGGAATGCACTGTTAATGCATAAGTTCGCGCCTTACGCAGTATCGTCGGCAAATTCACGCGGCCGCCGTGTGCAGGAGGAATCCCCGTCCGGGCGCAGTGAATTCCAGCGCGACCGTGATCGCATCATTCATTCCACCGCATTCCGCCGGCTTGAATACAAAACCCAGGTTTTCGTCAATCATGAAGGCGACCTGTTCCGTACCCGTCTGACCCACAGCCTGGAAGTGGCGCAAATCGGCCGCTCTGTCGCGCGCAATCTGCATCTTAATGAAGATCTGGTTGAAGCCATTGCCCTGGCGCATGACTTGGGGCATACGCCATTCGGTCACGCCGGGCAGGATGCGCTGAACGACTGCATGAAAAATCATGGCGGTTTTGAACATAATCTGCAATCCCTGCGTGTGGTCGATGTGCTGGAAGAGCGTTACGGCGCGTTTGACGGTCTGAACCTGTGCTTCGAAACCCGTGAAGGCATACTTAAACACTGCGCGAAGAAAAATGCCAGAAAACTCGGGGACGTGGGCGAGCGCTTTCTCTCCAATCAAAGGCCCTCACTGGAAGCGCAACTCGCCAATCTGGCCGATGAAATCGCCTATAACAATCACGACGTGGACGACGGTCTGCGTTCCGGCCTCATTGACCAAGAACAACTGGAACAAGTCGGCATATTTTCACGGCATCTGGCAATGGCGAGAAAACTTTATCCAGAGATCTCGGGACGGCGTCTGGTTCATGAAACCGTGCGGCGCATGATCAATACCCTGGTGGCGGATCTGATCAGACAGAGTGCGGCCAGCATCACCGCCGCTCGGCTGGAAGACCTGCCTGCGGTGCGAATGGCCCCGCTGCTGATCGGTTTCAGTGAGAAAATCAGACTGGAACAGCAGGAGTTGAAGAAATTCCTGCGCGACCATCTTTACCGACACTATCAGGTGGCGCGCATGAGCAACAAAGCGCGGCATACCATTGAAATGCTGTTCAATGCATTCAGCTCGGATACCCGTTTGCTTCCCCCGGAGCACCAGATCAAGTACCAGCAGGACGGACATCAGGCCATCGCCGACTACATCGCCGGCATGACTGATCGCTACGCAATCCGGGAATACCGGCGGCTGTTTGCCATCGAGGAAAGCTGATTAAAAAATGGCCCGGACATATTCAGATCGGTCACTGTGGCACTGCTTCTGGACGACGCGCACTGTGTACGCAGAAGCCAATCGCTGGTAGTATCTGGTTGAATTTATGCGATTGAGCGGGCTTGCAAATGACAAAACTGAAAAACGATACGCTGATACGTGCGCTGCTGCGCCAACCTACTGAATATACTCCGGTATGGCTGATGCGTCAGGCCGGGCGCTATCTCCCAGAATATAACCAGACTCGTGCCCGTGCCGGCGATTTTCTTTCGCTGTGCAAGAATCCAGATTTCGCCACGGAAGTCACCATGCAGCCGCTGGCACGGTTTCCACTGGATGCGGCGATACTGTTTTCCGACATTCTCACCATTCCGGATGCGATGGGGCTGGGGCTTTATTTTGCCGAAGGCGAGGGTCCCAAGTTCGAGCGGCCGCTGCGTGAGGAGTGGGAAATTCGCGCGCTGACCGTGCCCGATCCTGATGTACATTTACGCTATGTGATGGACGCGGTGGCACAAATCCGCAAGACGCTGGATAACCAGGTGCCGCTGATTGGTTTTTCCGGCAGTCCGTTTACGCTTGCCTGCTACATGGTAGAAGGTTGCGGCGGTACTGATTTCCGGCAAATCAAGACCATGCTTTACCAGCGCCCCGATCTGCTGCACCACATTCTCAACATCAATGCCCAGGCAGTCATTGCTTATCTCAACGCGCAGATTGAATCCGGCGCCCAGGCAGTGATGATTTTTGATACCTGGGGCGGGGCGCTATCGCATAACGCCTATCAGGAATTTTCCTTGCGCTACATGAGCCAGATACTGGCCGGATTAATACGCGAGCATGGCGGCGCACGCATCCCTGCCGTGGTTTTCACCAAGGGTGGTGGGCTATGGCTGGAAAGCATTGCCAACAGCGGGTGTGATGCAGTGGGCCTTGACTGGACCGTGGATATCGCGGAAGCGCGTCGGCGCATTGGTGACAAGGTTGCGCTGCAAGGCAATCTTGATCCGGCAGTATTGTTCGCTACGCCGGAAGTTATTATTGCTGAAACGGAAAAAATTCTTGCCGGCTATGGCAACGGCAGCGGCCACGTCTTCAATCTTGGCCACGGCATCTCCCAGTTTACGCCGCCGGAGAGTGCCCTGACCCTGGCGGAAGCTGTGCATGCCCTCAGCCGCAAATATCACCAGTGACCAGTGAAGGAACCACTGAACAAGTCCTCCGTGGAGCGCGTTGCTGGTAAAATCGGGATGGCTCGCGTAACGTTGCGCCAGCGTAGCAGCGCAGTGAAGCGAACCATAGCAGCGCCATTGTTGCCGAGCGCGAGCCGGTGTTCGCCTGCGCTGGCCACGTGCCGAAGGCCTGCGCTCCGGCGCTGCGCAAGGCGTGCGACGCAGGTCGTAGCTGGCCTACGAGGCCAAGGAGCGCAACGCAGCAAGCGCCAGATTTTGCCGCAACCCTACGGGACGGGGCTTTGCAGGCGGTCTGCGGTGTCAGGCTCGTAGCGAAGGGAATGGCCATTCGTGTCCTCGCCTTTCGTGCATCCCCTCCCGCAAAGCCGCCGTCGCGCCCGCGTGGGACTTGTTCAGTGGTTCCCTAATGGGGTACTTCTAACAACCCGGATTTCAGCGCAGCACCTCTTTGTAATGTTTCAGCAGGACACCTATCCGTGCATATACTCATAATCGAAGACGATCCAGCAATCGCTACCAATCTCTACGATTTTCTGGAAGCCTGCGGTCACAGTGTCGATGCGGCCGCTGATGGCATCACCGGCCTGCATCTCGCGATCACACAGCACTTTGACGGCATTCTGCTTGATCGCGGTCTGCCGGGCATGGACGGCATCACATTGTGCCGCAAGCTGCGGCAGGAAGCGCATCTGGACACGCCGGTACTGATGCTGACTGCGCGCGACACGCTGGAGGACAAGCTGAAAGGTTTCGAACATGGGGCCGATGACTATCTGGTCAAACCGTTCGCATTGAGAGAAGTCGAAGCGCGTCTGGTGGCAATGCACAAACGCCATAGTGGCAAGGTCACCAGTCGCATATTGGAAACCGGCAACCTGTCATTCGACCCCAAAACGATGTCGGTCAATTTCGCGGGTGCAGGGGTCAAATTGCCTCCGAAATGCATTCGCCTGCTTGCACTCATGATGGGCGAACCCGGCCGCGTATTCAGCCGGAAAGAACTCGAGTCGGGAGTGTGGGGGGATGCGCAGGAAACCAGCGACACCCTGCGCAGCCATATGCACGAACTGCGCCGTGCACTGATCCGGGCTGGCGGATACGATCCGATCGAGACCGTTCACGGCCTCGGTTACCGCCTGGTTACTCGTGCTCCAGCTTAAGCGTGGCCTGCGCCTGCGCATCGCGCTGGCATTCGCAATCTTCTGCATATTCGTCGTCGGCACCTTGGGCATCAGTCTTTATGTCGCTTCCGGCGACATCGAAGAGGCGCACATCGAGCAGGTCATTGAAATGGAGATGGACCATCTCATTGAGCGCTATCGTCAGCAGCCTGATTTTATTCCACAAGCGGGTTCCAACCTCGAAGAGTACATCGTGCGCGACCATATCGAGGATTTGCGGTTGCCCGATCACCTGCAGGGCCTCAACCAAAGGCGGCACATGGTATTTCGCGGCCCTCAGGAAGTCCGGGTCGCGGTACGGCACGTCGATGGGGTCAAGTTTCTTGTCGCGTATGAAATCGGGCTGCATGAGCAGCGAAAACAGGAGTTCGGGCTGCTGATCGGATTGTCGCTGATCCTGCTGGTCGGCGTAGCACTGGTGGTGGGATACCTGCTCGCCGGACTGCTCGTCAGAGAAGTCGCCGACCTTGCCGAGAAGGTAAGGAATCTTGCGCCCGGCAATGTACAGGGCGTAACTCTGACACAGCCAGGGATGGATGAAGAAGTGGCGCAACTGGCACACGCACTGGATGATTACCAGAGTCGTATCAGGCGCATGCTGCAGCGCGAACAGGAATTCACTGCCAACGTGAGCCATGAAATGCGCACCCCGATCACCACGATCCTGACGAGTTGCGAGTTGCTGGCGACTGAGCCGAACATGCCCGAAAAGGTGCGCACCCGCATCGGCATGATCGAGGCGGCAGCGACCCGCATGGGCGAGCAATTGCAGGCTTTGCTGTTTCTTGCCCGCGAACAGGCGCTGGGCGTTACGGAAACGGTTGCAATTGCGGAATGCGTGTACGATGCGGCCGAGCCGTTACGCCCGGAAATTGCACGCAAACACCTCGTCTTTGAGGTAATAGTGGAGCCGGACGCCGTCCTCACGCTCAACCGGCAAGCGCTGCACACCGCCCTGGTGAACCTGCTGCGCAACGCTGTGCAATATACCGCACATGGTTCTGTGCGGGTGAAATTCAGCGGGCGCCAACTCACAATCTCCGATTCGGGTATCGGTATCGAACCTTCTTACCTGCCTTTCCTGTTCGAACGCTTTTTCCGGGGCTCGACTCAGGGCGAAGGCCTGGGGATCGGGCTGGCCATCGTCAAGCGTATTTGCGATCACTACGGTTGGCACATCGAGGTCGACAGCACGCCCGGGCAGGGTGCAACCTTCCATATCACCTTTCCCTGACCACAATACCGCAAGCCTCACAAATTCATCACATCTAAAAGATGTTTTCTTCACATTTGCTGTGCTAATTTGCTGCACTCGTATAGCTAGTAGAAAACCAATCAAATAGGGAGATAATAAATGCCAACCGTGCAACCAGTAGTGCTGTTTTTCATCTTGGGCGTTTTGGCCGGGGTATTGAAATCCGACCTCAAGATCCCTGAGGCTTTATACAAAAGCATGAGCCTCTTCCTGCTGATCGCAATCGGTCTCAAGGGCGGGGTGTCGATGGCCAAGTATGAAATCATGGAGGTGCTGCCCATTGCCCTGTCCATGGTGGTACTCGCGGCACTGGTTCCGCTGTGTGCCTACCCCATATTGAAGCATATAGGTAAATTCAATCAGGCTGACTCGGGCGCCATCGCCGCCCACTACGGTTCGGTGAGCGCGGTGACTTTTGCCGTGGGCATTGCTTTCCTGGAAGGTGTAGGGCAGACCTCCGAGGGCTACATGGTCCTGATCATGGCGCTGATGGAGATCCCGGCACTGGTAACGGGCACAATTTTGGCACGACGCGGCGCCGGAGGCGAAACCGCGTGGGGCAAGCTGATGCACGAGATTCTGACCGGCACCAGTATTTTCCTGATGGTTGGTGGGGTTATCATTGGTTATTACGCCGGTATCGTGAAACTGGTATCGCCGCTGGACAAGATGTTCATGGATCTGTTCATGGGTGTGCTGGCTTTCTTCCTGCTGGAGATGGGTCTGCTGGCATCAGCGCGGCTGGCGGCAATCAGGAAAAAAGGCGCGTTCCTGCTTGTGTTCGGTATCGCATTCCCGCTAGCAGCCGGGTTGCTCGGCGCTTTCCTGGGCAGCGCATTCGGACTGTCGCTGGGCGGCACCACAATGCTCGCTGTGCTGTACGCCAGTTGCTCCTACATTGCCGCTCCCGCTGCCATGCGCATCGCAGTGCCGGATGCAGATCCAGCAGTGTCGATCGGTGCTTCTCTCGGGGTGACCTTCCCGTTTAACATATTTATCGGTGTGCCGATTTACTATGAAATGGCGAAATTCTTCGTCGGCGCTCCAGCATAGAACGAACAGATTCCAACTCAATCAATATTGATCATTTTCAGGGGAAGTCATGAATAACTCAATACCAATGAAACGATTCGAGATCGTTGTTGATGAAGAAAAACTCAACGAAGTGATCACGTTGCTGGGGGAGGCCGGCGTGCGCGGCTACACCTTCATCAAGAACACGGGCGGCCTCGGCTCACGCGGCGAACGGCGTCCTGACGGCCTCTTTTTACAGGAAGAAAATGCCATGGTGATTCTCGCCTGCCAGGAAGAGCAGGCGCAGAAGGTGGTTACGGCGCTACGTCCCAGACTGAAGGAATTCGGCGGTATGTGCCTGATTTCGGACTGTCTCTGGGTGGAGGGGCCAACAGTCTCATATTGATTTTTGTTTTTCCATCAGGTGGCGTCGATGGGCAGCGATCAAGTGCAGACTTTCTGCAGATAGTTTGCGCTGTATCACCGCACCAGGCTCGAAAGCCCCGGCTATGACCGGTCGATTGCTTCTGATAGACTCATCAACTTATAAAACGGTGACGGCTGCATGGTTGCAATGACCATGCAGCCGTTTAATTGAGGATAGGCAAGAGAGCGTGTTCATCCTGTTGGGTGAAGCAAGACCTAAGACATTGTCGTGTCAGAAAAGGGGAGGCAGGGATGCTGGATACTTTCGGTGACCGAATTTGCGTCGGGTATGGCCCTGTTGCGGCCAGTATGTTGCGCGCGCGCTTGCTTTCCTGCATTAAATACATTCTGCGAAATGCAGTATTCAATATGCGGGCGGCGGATCCGCCGCTGACCCGCATCTGCCAGGGAGATGGCCTCCGGGGCATACGCTTCCTCAAATCTCGTCTTCAAGCGTAAAGGCGGACCAAAGTCATGGGGATACTCAGCTTATTGCTTTGGACCCCGATTGTCGGCATTCTGGTTTTGTCTTTGACATCCGGTCAGGATGCCCGCTCGATTCGTTTCTTCGCCAACCTGTTTGCCACCCTCACATTTCTGCTGAGTTGCTGGCTGGTCATCATTTACGACCAGCAGGATAGCGCCATTCAGTTCGGTGAACAGTTTACGCTCAACCCCAAATTGGGCAGTGCTTTCGCCCTGGGTGTTGACGGCCTGTCGATCCCCATGCTGGTATTGGCGACGTTGCTTACGTCCATTGCAATGCTGGCTTCTTTTACCATTTCTAACAGTATTAAAAGTTTTCATATTTGTATCCTGTTGCTGGAGTTTGGCATGTTGGGCGTGTTTCTGGCGCAGGACTGGGCGCTGTTCTACATCTTCTGGGAACTGACTTTAATCCCGCTGTTCTTTCTAATCGACCGCTGGGGCGGTAAACGGCGGCACACGGCCAGTCTCAACTTTGTGCTGTACACGATGGGCGGTTCGATTTTCATGCTCATCAGTTTGCTCGCGATTGGTCACTACATGCCTGAACACGGCGGATCGTTGATGGCCTCGATGAGTCAGGCGGCACAAAGCATGCCACGGGATGAGCAAGTCTGGGTGTTGCTGGGATTTTTGATTGGTTTCGGGGTCAAGATGCCGATTTTCCCGTTGCACGGCTGGCTGCCTTTGGCCCACGTTGAAGCGCCCAGCCCGGTCAGTATCCTGCTGTCTGGTGTTTTGCTGAAAATGGGTTCTTATGGCCTGATACGGGCCGTGGTGATGCTGCCGGAGGCCGCACAAATATTGCAGCCATGGCTGGTTTTCTTGGCGTTATTCGGGATGATTTACGGTGGCTTGCTGGCCTGGCGGCAAAGCGATCTCAAAGCGATGGTGGCTTATTCTTCGGTCAGCCACATGGGTATAGTCTTGTTGGGCATTGCCGCCTTGAATGAAACGGGGCTCACGGGCGCAGTCCTGCAGATGACCGCTCATGGATTGATTGCGGGCGCGATGTTCCTGCTGGTGGGGCTGCTGTATGAGCGCACTCATACCCGCAACATTCAGGATTACAGCTCATTGGTCCAGGTGATGCCGCGTTTTGCCTTGTTTATGACGTTGACCCTGTTTGCAGCGATGGGTTTGCCGGGTTCGGTGGGTTTCATTGCCGAATTGCATGCCGTTATCGGTGGCTATCAACAATGGGGCGGCTTGATGGTGTTTTTCAGCCTCAGCATCCTGATCGGGTCTGCCTACGCCATTCGCACCATCGGCTTGTTGTTCACCGGCCCGGTAAAACCGCAGATGCGAGAGATCGAAGACTTGCGTACCCCCGAATTGCTGGCAGCGGGTTTACTGGTTACGGGTATTGTGTTCTTCGGTCTGCTGCCGGCGCCGCTGATTGACTTGTCGTCAGCGACCCTGGGCCACATGAGCAGCTTGATCAGTCAACGTATTCAATAGGATATTGCCATGCACGCAGCCCATGAATCCCTCGATAAACGTGAGCAGATCATCGCGTCACTGAATCATCTGGATCATGTCCTTCCTGGGCAAGGACCGATTCTTGATTTTGTCCACCACAATACTCTGCATGGTTACCAGCATCTGCCATTTGAGCAAGCACTGGCGGAATCCGAGGCGCTTACTGGCATTTGCGGCTACCTCCCTGAAGTACAAAACCGGGGATTTTATCAGCGCGGACGGATTAATGACCGGGATCTGTTTGCGGCACTCGCACATAACCCGCAGTTGCAGGCTGAGCAGGTCGTCTGTACAGCGGACGATTTAACGATTACGCGCAAAGATGTTTATCGCATCGCCATGTTATTCGACCTGCAAGCCCTTACTGTCAGTCAATTGAACTGGCAAATAGAAGAGTTGGATGCGTTGGGCACAGTGCAAGCCGATGTGCCTGAACAAGTCCGCAGGCGGCTGCTGGAAAACAGTCCTGACCAGAGCAATGCCATCAGGCAGTTGTGGGAAAGTATCTCGGATAAGTTGGGGTTGGAACAGGTTGCTCTGCATCCGGAGAATATGCTGGATTTATCACTGGATCAGGCCGAAGACTGGCTGGAGAAAATTCACTCCAGTGATCCGGATAGCGGCAGTCTTACGCTGCATCAGCGCATGCGGCAACAAGCGGCCGCTTCACTGGATGAGTTGCTGGCCCAACTCGGCGACAGCATTACCCTGCGCGGTTTTGTCCTGGCATTGAGCGGGATCGACATTCTCTACTCCGTTCGCCCGCAATTGATACGCATCTGTGCGTCTGCCCTGGACGAAGGCATGGCCGCCTGGCAACTGCCAGAACGCAACCAGTTGGGTCTTTACGCTGCCTGGCGGGCAACGGCGCAATATGACGCAAATCCGTTTTTGCATGACTTGCCAGATTGGCAGCGGATTGTGGCCGAATCACCTGAAAATGCGGTCGATGCCATTATCCAGCAACTGACTCAACTGGAGATACCGCATGATAAATGGGAAGGGTATCTGCAGCGACTGGCGCTTGAATTGCCGGGTTGGTCAGGGATAATTAACTGGCGGCAGCATCATCCACAATACCATGCTGAAAACGATGCGGCGCCAACACTGGCGGATTATCTGGCTATCCGGCTGATTCTGGACAGGCTCTGGCTTGATCAGGCTTGCCGTGAAACCTGGAAAATCGAAGCCAAACTGAGTTCGTTACAATTCTATTTCAGTAAAAATCTGTCGGAATTCATGGTGCGCAGGCGATTGTATCAGGGTGACTTGCCTGAATACCTGACGCAGCCAGCGGAATCACTGATAAGCCGCGCCGGTTCTGAACGGCATAAACAGGCTGACTGGCAGCAGCTCGCCGATCTGGTCTGGACCTGGCAGTTCAGCCCGATGGCGGAAACCAACGCCGGAAGCTGCGGATTTAATGGGGGCTGGCGTCTGTTCCGTTTATGCCAGCATCTGGGGCTTAACGCCGCATATGTTCAGCAACTGCAACAGAAAGATTTGCAGCAGATGCTGGCGCTGCTGGATGAATTTACCGTCACTGAACGCAGCAAGGTCTGGCTTGATGCCTATGAGCATCATTACCGGGAAGACTTTTTTCAGGCATTGCGTGCCAATCATAATCGTGGCCGCTGGGCCAAGCGCGATACGCGTCCGGATTCGCAACTCATATTCTGCATAGATGACCGCGAAGAAAGTATTCGGCGTCATCTGGAAGAATTCAATCCCGCCATTGAAACATTAGGCGCTGCCGGTTTTTTTGGCGTACCTATGAACTACAAAGGCTTGGACGATAGCAGAGTAACCCCGTTATGTCCGATCGTGGTGACCCCTGCGCATGAAGTTCGGGAAGTACCGCGGGCGGGCAGCGAACAGTCACTGGTCTCGCATAACAACGGTCGTAAGACGTTGCAACGGGTTGCCAATCTGCTGCATCAGGGTTTGCGCCGCAATCTGCTGTTGTCGCAAGCGGTTATTGATGCGGTTGCACCAATTACTCTGGCGGGATTGCTGGCAAAGATACTGGTCCCAAAACCACAGCAACATCTGGTTGCCGACATAAAGAAGCTGGTCTCGCCTGAAGTTGAAACTCAACTGATGTTTACTTCAATCGATAATGAGACAGTTGCGTCGCCGGCAAAACCTAAACTGGGTTTCACCGATAATGAACAAGCCGACCGGGTAGCAGGCTTTTTGCGCAATGGCGGTTTGACTTACGGGTTTGCGGAATTGGTTATTCTGGTAGGGCACGGTTCCATCAGCCAGAATAATCCACATTTGGCTGCTTATGACTGTGGTGCCTGCAGCGGCCGGCATGGCGGACCGAATGCCAGATTGTTCGCAGCAATGGCCAATCGTCCTGAGATACGCAAGCTGGTGGCGGCGCGCGGCATCAATATTCCGTCTGATACCTGGTTTATCGGCACTGAGCATAATACCTGCAATGAAGAATTCATCTGGTATGACCTTTGTGATGTGCCTGCGGAACGACTACCCGCACTAAAAAAATTGCAGCAGGAGATACAGCACGGGCAACACATGTCCGCACATGAACGTTGCCGCAGATTGGCTTCCGCACCACGCAACCCGACGCCGGAGCAGGCACTGGCACATATAACAGAAAGAGCCACAGATTTCTCCCAAGCCCGTCCCGAACTTGGTCATGCGACTAATGCTGCTGCAGTTGTTGGTCGCCGTTCAGTAACACAGGGCGCATTCTTTGATCGCCGTGCGTTCCTGATTTCTTATGATCCGACGCAAGATCCGGAGGGCAAGGTACTGGAAGGAATTCTGCTGGCCGTTGGGCCGGTCGGGGCAGGTATCAATCTGGAATATTATTTCTCCACCGTCAATAATGAACGCTTTGGATGCGGCACCAAGGTTCCGCATAATGTCACCGGTTTCTTCGCGGTAATGGAAGGCACCAGCAGTGATTTACGTACCGGCCTGCCCAGGCAGATGATCGAGATACACGAAGCGGTGCGCCTGCTGATCGTGGTCGAGGCGAAGACATCAGTGCTCGGGGAAATCTATGCGCGTCAGGCAAGTTTGCGCGAACTGATAGCTGGCGGCTGGGTGTTGTTGAGTGCAATAGACCCCGACAACGGTGAAATTTCCTTCTTCGAACGTGGCGTGGGTTTTGTTCCCTGGCAAGCTGAAGCAGTAGATTTGCCAGTGGTTGAAAAATCGCCGGATTGTTATCGGGATCAGACTCTCCCCGTTGCGCCGGTATTGATTAAACAGCCCGAATTTTCGGGGGCCTAAGCTGATGGATGCATTGGTCGTATTGATTCCATTGTTACCGCTGGTTGCTGCAGCCATTATCGGCATAGGCCATTTGTTTGGTCAGATCAGCGGTGAAAGCGGTGAGCGCACGACAGCAAACATTGCTACCGGGGCTATCACCCTGTCCTGTGTGCTGGCGTTGACCCTGCTGGGCGCCGATCTGCTGGGTAAAAATACCGGCTCATTCAACGCGGGGCAATGGTTGCGCAGTGGCACGCTGGGCATACAAGTGAGTTTCTTCACCACTGGTTTCAGTACCATTCTGGCAGCGCTGTTTTCGATACTGCTGATTATTGTCACCCGTTTTTCAATCAACTACATGCATAGAGAAGCGGGATTTCACCGTTTCTTTTTCATTCTGAGCCTATTTTCTTCGGCAATGCTGCTGCTGGTGTTATCGGGTAATGCCATCGGCACTTTCATCGGCTGGGAAATTGCCGGGTTATGTTCTTACCTGTTGATATCCTATGCCTATGACCGCCCGGTTGCGGTCCTCAATGCAACCCGTGTATTCGTCACCAATCGCATTGGCGATGCCGGTTTCATTCTGGGAATAGGGGTCAGCTATCTCTATGCCAGGAGCATCGAATGGGGCAGTCTGAATGCGGTGGCAGAACAGTTGACCACTCCTACCGCCACTGTAATCGCGCTATGTTTCGCCATAGCAGCTTTTGCAAAATCGGTACAATTACCATTCACCCCTTGGCTGGGACGGGCAATGGAAGGGCCGACACCGTCGAGCGCGGTGTTTTACGGCGCGGTCATGGTACATGCCGGGATCTATCTGGTAATTCTGCTGCAGCCAATCTTTGAACGTGCGCCATTTGTCATGGCTCTACTGGCTATTGTGGGATTAAGCACCGCGATCTACAGCTTTGTGGTCGGTTTGACTCAAACCGATGTCAAAAGCTCGTTGTGTTTTGCCACATCCGGCCAACTGGGCTTGATGTTTCTGGAATGCGGCCTGGGTCTGTGGCAGCTGGCCAGTTGGCATCTTTGCGCTCATGCCATCGTTCGGGGCTATCAGGTATTAACCGCACCATCGCTGATGCACAATGTACTCGGCAATCCGATAAAGCCGGTTAGCCGCGATATTGCCGGACTGCGCTGGCTATATACCGCATCGATACAGCGTTTCTGGCTGGATCCGATTGCCGATCGGGCATTAGTAAGACCGGTTCACGGACTCGGGCGCGATTTGGGCTATTTTGATGACCATATCGTTGATCGCATCATGGGCACACCTGCGCGTGCAGGCCGTGCCATATCATCGCTGGCGCAACTGGAAAAAAGAGTACTGAGTGCCCAGCCGGAGCATGACCCCAACGAATTCAGTCGTAGCAGTGGTGTGGCCGGAAAGTTTTTCCAATGGACAGCGGACATTTTCAACTGGTTTGAAGATCGTCTGGTATTGCGGGGCATCGGCATAGACGCGATTGACATGGGGCGCCAGCTCGGATACGCCGCCAATAAATTTGAGAAATTAATACTGAAGCCGCGCTATCTGGTGGTATTTGTATTTACAGTGTTGCTGCTTGCGGCTGCGATGTAAAGGACCTGATGGCTATTACTCCTACTCCTACTATTACTGCTGTTACTGCATGGTCGGAATCAGTGGCATTCCCGTTGCTGACCATGCTGACGCTGATTCCGCTGACGGCGCTGATCGCTGTCCTATTGTCACGTTCACCGGCAGTGGCATTGCGTGTGGGTCTTGCCGGAGCGCTGTCGACGCTACTGCTTAGCTTCTACCTGCTGAGTGTGTTCGATGCTGATCGCCCCGGTATTCAACTGGCTGAAGAGATACACAACCTCGGCTTCACTTACAGTGTGGGTGTTGACGGTGCCAATATCCTGTTTATTCCACTGACGGCCATTTTTACACTACTGGCCTTGATTTATACCTCGATTACCCGGCATGCCACTGATCGGGTATACATTGCATGTTTGCTGGGTTATGAGGCCATCCTGATTGGTGCGTTCTCAGCGATGAATCTCATGCAGTTCTGGCTATGGTGTGTGTTGGAACTGATCCCGGTGGTGCTGTTGACGATTCGTGCTGGTACTGGGCAAAACCGGCGCTGGGTGGTCGCACTATTGCTGCAACACTGGTTGAGTGGGTTATTGATGACCCTGGCAGGTTTCATGTTGTTCGCTTTTGGTTTAATGAATGTAATACCTGACGCCGAACTGACTTTCGACTGGGTGAAACTAGAAGGAGTCAGTAATGTTCATTTACAGTATGAGTCGCTGATTTTCTTTCTCCTGTTTTTTGGTTTTGCCATTCGCATGCCGATATTCCCATTTCACGGCTGGCTGCCGGTATTGGCGGAACAAGGCACCGTCGCGAGCGTGGCCATTTTCCTGGTGGGCCTGAAACTGGGAGTTTATGGAGCCATTCGTTTTATTTTGCCGCTGATTCCGGAGGCCGCTGAACAATGGTCCGGATTTGTGCTGGCACTGGGTCTAATCAGTATTGTTTATGGCGCATTGCTGGCATTGATGCAGATCAATATCCGCCGTTTGCTGGCCTTTGCCGTCGTCAGTCATACAGGCATGCTGGTCATCGGTATTTTTGATTTCAACAAATATGGCATGGAAGGCACCATCCTGTTATCCATTGCTTATGGACTCGCGACTGCGGGCATGCTGTTCAGTGTTGGCCTGATTTATGAGCGGACGCGTACCGCTTTTATTCCACGCCTGGGCGGGCTGTTTGATACCCATACTACCCTCGCATTTCTGTTTGTGATCTCTGCACTGACTACCATGGTCATGCCTGGCACCCCTGGGTTTGACGGTGCACATCTGCTGATTGAGGGCACCGCTACCAGATACGGCTGGCTGGTTGTTACGACGATCTTGCTAGGCAACCTTCTGGCTGCGGGTCTGCTGCTGCGCGCGTTCCAACAAATATTCATTGCTGCGCCCAAACGGTTCCAACTCCCTCCCAGCGATACTCATTACTGGTTCAGGGCGAAACGACTGATTGCTGTGTCGATATGCTCATTACTGATCGGTACGGGTTTTTAC
>JAPLQS010000013.1 GCA_026399575.1 Nitrosospira sp.
CCTGACTAGAGCTGAAGCCAGATCCGACATATTTGATTACATCGAACGGTTTCACAACCAGCGAAAACAGCGGCAATTAAACAGTGGTAATATTCATCAACACGCTCTTAACTAAGTGTCCGTGAAAACGGGGTAAAACCATCAGCACGATGAAAGGCGAGTATAACCCCACATGTCCCAGTGCTGGGCTCATTCCCGCTCGATCCAGAAGCAGGCTGGAGCCGGTGAAAGCGATCAGCAGCGCACCCAATGCAGCCGACAGGATGTGCCCGTGGGCAGCGCGGCTATAAATGGTTTCGTGCCGATATAAGGCATCCAATATTACCAGAATGGCAAGATTGAATACTGCGGCGCCCAGCACGTTGCCGACAGCGATATCGGGTGCGTCGGCGGCCGTAACGGCGCTAATTCCAGTCACCAGTTCCGGCAAGGAAGTAACGGTAGCGAGCAGCATCAGGCCAATCAAGGAAGCGGACAGGCCGGTTTTTTCGGCAATAATATCGGCGTAGCGGGAGAGAAAATAGCCGGCGTAGCCGATAATGGCAAGACAGATCAGAAGTTGCAGCCAAAGCGTCATGTCAAGCGGCCCTCTGCCGTTGCGGCCGCATTCCCAGACCGTTACGGCCGACTTCGGGCAACAGCAACTGGTTGGTGGCGCTACCGGGGAGTAAATCGATGATCTCGGAACTGCCATGCTTCATAAGCGGCTTCTCGGCGGTTTGGCATAACCCGCTGTTTCGGGTTGGCATGGTTCGCCACAGTTGTTCCAGAACCTTGCTGTTCACCACGTGCCAGCGTATGTTGGGCATTGCACTGAGTGCACTGCCAATATTACCAGCATAGCCCATGTTTCACTCCAGATTTCCTTCATCACATGTGGAGCGGGGTTGCGCTGCTGCTAAGCGGATCCCTCTGCATGTTCTGGTGAAACAGGATAATCGCCACTACGGTCTTAGTGCGATTGGATACTCATTGAAATCCAGCTATCATTTACCTATGCTTCGATGATGCCAAATCTGTTCGGTACGATTATCTTCAATGTTTATGGTGTAGATGCAGATTGCTGCATTTTGCGCGTTGTTGTTTGCTGCTAATCCCAACGTTGCTCCGGATGATTGTAAAAGGATTGTTAAAGGAGATCGGTCATGCCCACAATGAAGCGAATAGCAGTAGGCACCGACCTGTCCTGGTATGCCAGCCGGGCCGAAACCCGGGCCGCCATGCTGGCGCGCGAACTGGGCGGCACGGAGCTTGACCTGGTGCATGTCATCGGCAGCTTGGCGCTTGAATCGCTGCGCTACCTGCTCAACCAGCCCGCCGAACAAACCGAGCGGCGGCTGATCGATTCGGCCAGGGAACAAATGGCCGGAATTGCGCACAGACTTGCAGAAAAGCACGGTATCCCGGTCACGCCCATCCTGGAAATTGGCCGGGCTCACAGCGAGATCGCGTGCCACGCCGAGGCCATCGATGCCGGTCTGGTGGTGCTGGGGGCGCACGGCGGCAGCTTTGTGCGCGAATTATTTCTAGGTTCCACCGCCGAGAGAGTGCTGCGCAAGCTGTCTCGTCCGGTTCTGATAGTCAAGCGCGAACCGCAGGCACCGTATCAACGAATACTGGTGCCGGTGGATTTCTCCGAGCCTTCCCGGCAAGCGTTACAGTTTGCCTTGCGCATTGCCCCGCGTGCGCACGTCGCTGTGCTGCACGCATTCGAGGTGCCGTACGAGGCCAAGCTACGCTTTGCCGGCGCGAGCGATGAAGCAATCCGGGCCTATCGCGCCGAAGTGCAAGCGCAGGCAGACAAGGCAATGCAGCAATTCATCTCTACCCTGGGAGCCACTGCTGGTCCGCTGTCCGATATTGTCGAATTCGGTCCTGCGCCTGCTGTAATTCGGGAGAAAGCGGAACTGCTTGAACCCGATCTGATAGTCATGGGTAAATACGGTCAGTCTGCATGGGAAGAGATGCTGCTCGGCAGTGTAACCAAGCAAGTGATTCTGGATGCCAGTTGTGACGTACTGGTGGTCAGCGAGGAGAGACGGCCGGATTGATGCCACCTTCCTGGAGGCGGTTGGTTTTCAATAAATATGGAGTTGTGGGGAACATAGACTATGGAAAAAATTCAATGCATTGTTGCTACCACGGATTTTTCAGCACGCGCCAATCGGGCAGTGCAACGCGCCGTGCGCCTGGCGGTGGAGCATGGCGCGGAATTGCATTTATTGCATGTGCTGCCAATTTTTCCGCTCGAAACCTTCAAGCGTTTGATGGTCGATACCCCATTGGAAACAGAGCAGATGCTATATAACCAGATTAATTCAACGTTGCAAAGGTTGGCGGAGGCGCTGGCCAGGAGCGGCATGATTGTCAGGCATCACGTTGCGATTGGCAGGGCCCACGTTGAAATCAATCGCTATGCGGAATCTCATCACGCCGACCTGATCGTGATGGGCGATCAAGGTGAAAACTTCGCTCAGGAGTTTTTTCTTGGCACCACCGTGTCCAAAACGCTGAGTAAGGGGCAATGTCCGCTGCTGATCGTGAAACAGGAGCCGATGGATCAATATCGGCATGTGCTGGTGCCGGTGGATTTCTCACCGCCCTCCAGACTGGCGCTGCATATGGCATTGAACGTTGCGCCGCAAGTGTCGATTCAAGTGCTGCATGTAGTCGAAATGCCGCCCAGAGATAGAATGTGGTGGGAGATCAAATTAAGCGAGGAAACGGCTGAGCGCTGTCGTACCAGGGTGCTTGGCGATGCCCATCACGCCATGGAGGAAATTATCGCCGACTGTGCGACTGGCGGTACTGGCGGTACGCGCGTGACTTCCAGCATTGAACAGGGCTACCCGCCCGACGTGATTCGGGATAATGCCCAGTCGCTCAACGTTGACCTGATCGTCATCGGTAAACGCGGAGAAACGGAACTGGACGAAGCGCTGTTTGGTTCTGTTACCAAGCATGTTCTCTATGAGACTGCATGCGACGTGCTGGTGGTCAGTCCAGAAAAACAGCCAGAGAAGCCAATACCGTAGTTGGTACGATGTTGCGTGACCGACATGATGCTTGCCCTGGATAGAGTCCATCAAAGCCTCGTTAACGTCGGGATAGCTAAACTTTACGGGTTCCCATCCGGAAATGCCGATTTGATGATAATAATGCTCTTGACCACCAGGATCGGCAGGATGTAATGTTCGCCCTCGGTGGGTCGCAGAGTAACTTTCGAATTCGTATTCTTGAGAAATGAACTGGAGCGTAAAAATGAAACAAGTAATTTTGTTATTAGCGGCTATTGCAGTGGTAGGCTTGGTTGGCTGCACCAAGACTGATAATTACACGCCGGCCGCAACTGCCAGCGGCGAAGACATATTCAACCTGAACTGCACCAAATGCCATAAGCCGAATACCGATGGCAGCGTGATGCTGTTGAGCGCTGCGGTGGCAAATAAAGACGCCATCATCAAGAAAGTGCAGACAGGCAGCATGTCCATGGCCGCCTTCCCAAATATCACGGGCGAGCCGGCGGATCGTCTGGCGGAATACGTACTGGCAAACAGCAAGACCAAGTAATCAGTTGGCCAAGTAGAAACACCCGTAGTGCGGAGATCGTCACTACGGGTGTTTTAGCATCGCCCATGCTGGAACTGGCATGAGCGAACAGCCTGTTTATCGGCTTGCCGCTATGCTTTCGGTTTTCTGCCGGGGGATAGTGGTGGTATATATCCCGCCACCCGATAGAGCATGCCCTCGCTTTTCTTGCCTTTCTCAAACCGGATTGAGTGACACATGATCAGCTCGCCGCTCGCGGTCAGGCTTGATACATCAAGGCGCACTTTCGCCAGTGGGATGCCTGTGTCATTAGCGATCTCCGAGTCGAGCCGTTCACCGTGTTGTTTCAGATATTGCAGAATTTCATGCAAAGCATGTACTCCTCTCATAAAGCGCTGCTGAATATAAAAACGGAAGTGCATCGGGCTGAGCCGACGCACCATGGCATCATTTTACCAGAAGCAGCGGCGAAATTACGCCTGCAGTGAATTCAGCCTATCTTGTTCAGCGGCGCCCAGGAAACGGGGTGCTCCCACCGCGTGTTACCTGGCGCCCGCCTGCTTGAGCAGTTGCACCACCGCTTCGTGCCCATTCTGCGTCGCCGCAATCAGCGGTGTGTCGCCATTGCGGGTCTTGATGTTTACATTGGCCTTGGCGGCAAGCAGCGCTTGCACTATCTCGCGGTGGCCATTTTGCGACGCCACCAGCAGTGCGGTGATGCCACGGCCCGCATCGTCGTTCACATCAGCCTTGGCTGCGAGCAGCATCTTGACCTGGGAAAGATCACCCCGCCCGGCCGCGTTGATGAGAGGATGATCTCCGCCCGAATGCGCCCACGTGCTTGCTGGAATACAGCATAAGGCCAGCAGCATAGCCAGAATGTGCAAGTGTTTCCGTAAAACAGTCACTTCAATTCTCCTTTGCATGAATCCTTGCCTCTCGTCTTCTAGCAAAAAGAAAGGCAAAAAATCAATTATATAGCCTGAAGTATCCTCGGCACTGGCGTTCCAGTCAAACGTAAATTCTTTGGAACCGGCTTGCCAGGAATGGTTCAATCGGGAATTCCGGCGTCTGTCCCAGCACGCTTGCCGCCACTACTTCTCCGGTGAGCGGCGCTGCCACGATGCCGGTGCGGAAGCCGCCGGTGCCATGGAAGAAGTTTTCCAGTTCCGCAGCAGCTCCGAGGATCGGCAGTTCATCGGGCGTGCCGGGCCGTAGCCCCGCCCATGCGCGCTTGAGCGTCACATTGCGCAAAGCGGGTACGGCGCGGATCGCGCCCGCTGCCAGGCTGCACATGTCCTCGTAGCGGACTTCGGTATTGAAATCACAGTATTCCGTGGTGCTGCCGATGATGACCTCGCCGTGTGCTTTCTGCAGGATATAGCAGTCACGCGTGCTCAGGTTCGAGCGCAGCGTCCCCGGCCGCAGTGCCTCAGTGCAGATGATTTGCCCGCGCACCGGCTGGATCGGGATTTCGATGCCGGCGAGCCGGGCAATCTGGGCGCCCCAGGCGCCGGCCGCATTGACTACTGCGCCGCAGGCAATGGTGCCCTTGTCCGATTCGACCGCGACAATGCGTCCGTTGCTGCAGCGCAATGCGCGCACGCGTGCCTCGGCAAGGTAGCGCGCGCCCTTGGCGCAGGCTCCGCGCTTGAGTGCCTCGGTCAGCAGCATCGGATTCACCTGATTGTCGCCGGGGAAATGAATTGCACTGCGCAGGTCGTGAGTAATCAACGGATCTCTGTCGCGGATGTGTTGCGGCGTCCATTTCTCTACTGCTCCATGATCGCTGCCAGCCCATTCAATAATGCGGCTGGCATGGCGCTCCTGTTCCTCGTCATAGACCAGATACAACAGTCCGGTTGCTGCTTCGGCTTCGATATCGATTCCGCAAAGTGTCCGCAGTTCGGCCGCGAGCGACGGGAAGCGCAGATTGCTTGCCCACAGAAAATCCATGAGGGTGCGTGGCAACGGTGCCGGTCCGTCGCCGGCACCCTGTTGCGCGGTGTGCAGGATCACGCCGCAGCCGAGGCCCAGCGATTCGCCCAGCGACCAGAGTCCGCCAGCCGAGGCCGAGGTTGCGCGACCGGGAGTTGAGGCATCGAGCAGGGTGACCGAGGCGCCGCGCCGGGCCAGCGCAAAGGCGACGCTCGCGCCGATTGCGCCGCCGCCAATGACAACCACATCCGCAGTATTGGTCATGGCCGTTACTTGTCCCGTGGTTCCGGGGCAAGCGCCCCAAGTGTGATCGGCCCCAGCGGGGGGCGTGCGCTCGGCGGGCCGATATCCGCCAGCGAACATTTTGCTTCGGCCGCGACCAGACGCGACAGGAATGGCCAGCAGAAACGTCCCTGGCAGGCGCCCATGCCGGCGCGTGAAGTCATCTTGAGGCTGCGGTAGGTGGTTGATCCGGCGCATACGGCCTCGCGTGCCTCGCGCCAGGTCACTTCTTCGCAGCGGCAAACGATGGTGTCGTCGCGCACCAGCGACATGAGGCCCGGCTGCAGCGCCGAGATTTTGTCCAGTGCGCGCCGCAGCGGCTTCAGACGGGCGAGTTCTTGCTCGATCGAATCGCGTGCGGCAGCAAACGTTGCCTCGTCGATTGCGCCGAGAAACCGGGCAGCAGCCATTCCCGCAAGCTGTCCTTCGAGCGCTGCGACCAGGGAGCCGGCAACACCAGCACCGTCGCCTGCAGCAAAAATACCGGCAATGCTGGTCGCGAGATTGCGGTCGCGTACCGGAATCCAGCCGCCGACGTCGGGACGCAATTCGAGATTGCATCCGGCCATTTGTGCCAACTGGACGCGCGGCACAAAACCATAGCCCACCAGCAGCGTATCCACTTGCTCGGTTTCGATGCGGTTGTTGTCGGGAAACCATTCCGCATCGACGGGGGCGTGCTCGACTGCATTGAGTTCAGTCTCGCCTTGGGCCGCGACGACGATACGGCCATAGCGCACCGGGACGTGGGCGCGGTCAAGCTTGCTGAGATAAGCGAGTCCTTCGGCGAGGATTTCCGGGGTGCGGAATCCATGCAGCGGCAGGCTGAGCCAGGCCGGACGCGATGATGCTTCCAGTACCGCGACCACGTGCACCCCCGCATCGACCAGTTGACACGCTACCGCGAGCAGGAACGGGCCGGTGCCGGCGAGCAGAACCCGCTTGCCGGGAGCGACCCCCATGGTCTTTATGAGTATCTGCGCTGCGCCCGGCGTCATTACCCCAGGTAATGTCCAGCCCGGGAAAGGCGGCACCAGTTCGTGCGCACCGGGGGCGAGAATGAGCGCCTGTGGCTGGAGCAGTTCAGTGTGTTGGTCAGGGGAGGTGACAGCAACGCGCAGTTTATCGAAGATGCCCCAGACGTTGTCACCGTTGCGTACTTGGATCTGCTGTGCGAGCTTCGCTACTTCGGCGCGCAGTTGCTCTCCGCGCGGATGCGGTGCTGGTGCGCGTTCCGGGTTGGTCGGTTTGCGGTAGATCTGGCCGCCCAGAGCGAAACCCTCATCGATGATGGTGCAACTGAGACCTTGCGTTGCAGCAGCAACAGCAGCACTCATGCCGGCGGGACCGCCGCCGATGATCACAATGGCAGGGGGGGTCATATTTGGTGCGCGACAACTGCCGCAGCTCCTTGCCCGGAAACGACGCGCATGCCAGGTTGCACTAGTGTCATGCAGGCGCGGACACTTTCCCGTCCGTCAATCTGCATCAGGCAATCGCAGCAAACGCCGATGCCGCAGAACAGCGAGCGCGGGGCAGCAGTGCGCGCTGTCACTCGTACATTCCGTCGGCCTAGATGGAACAGGGCGCCAGTAACAGTGAACCCTTGCGGACAGCGTACCGTCTGACCATCCAAAGTGAATTCTATTTCCATGATTATTATGCGTGAAGGGTACAGGCGCGATCGGCGCGGCTTGTGGCGATTTATGGGAGGCATATTCTACCAGACGGCAGCAGGCCCAGCGATCCGACAATTCTTGACCAGCAAGAGCGGCAGGATGTAATGTTCGCCCGTCCCGATTGAAAAGCGGCTGTGGAATTTCCCATCCTTGAATACTGATCCTGCCACACACGAACTTCTTCACGGCATCCTCAAGCAGGTCTCCCGTTCGTTTTATCTTACGCTCAACGTGCTGCCGGCAGGCGTGCGTGACCAGATGGGATTGTCATATCTGTTTGCGCGCGCAGCCGACACCATCGCCGATACCGATCTGATCAGCCGTTCCCGGCGACTGGAGTATCTGAATCAGTTCCGGGCGCAGTTCAAGGGCGGCGAGATTCAATGGGATGCCATCCGGGAAATTCAGGCCGCGCTTCTTCCTCACCAGAAGGATTCCGCCGAGCACGTGCTGCTGCAGCGGCTGGGAGATTGCCTGAAATTGTACGAGCAGTATTCTCCCGGCGATCGGGAACGCATCCAGTGGTTGATGGAAGTGCTGCCCAGGGGGATGGAAATGGACCTGACCCGCTTTCCCGGCGAATCGGCTGCAGATCTCACGGCATTGGCCACACTGGAGGAGTTGGACCAGTACACTTACTATGTTGCGGGGTGCGTTGGAGAATTCTGGACGCGGATGGTGTGTGCGCACCGGCCGGCGATGGCGCAGTGGGATATTGCGCAGATGTCGGCCGTCGGCGTGCGTTTCGGCAAGGGCTTGCAGCTCACCAACATCGTCAAGGATATCGCACGCGACCTGCATCACGGCCGCTGTTATGTGCCGCAATCACTGCTGCGGGAAGCCGGACTGCAGCCTGCCGATCTGCTGCATGCGGACAGTCTGGAAAAATTCAGACCGGTGTTGCATCGGCTCATCGCGCTGGCGCTGGAACATCTGGAGCAGGGGTGGAGTTACGCCATGGCGATTCCGTCTTCTGAAATCCGCCAGCGGCTGGCATGCATGTGGCCGATCCTGCTGGCCGGCGAAACACTGCAGCGTGTTGCGGCTGCGCCGGGGCTGCTCGATCCTGCCGTCAATGTGAAGGCTCCGCGCAGTGTGGTTTACCGCGTGATGGCGCTGACCATACTTACGGGTGCCAACGGGCAGGTGGCGACCGCCTCCTGGAATCGTCTCCGGGATTCTCTAAAATTTGTAACCGCGGTGTAGCGCGACCACGCCCGCAGCTAGATTGAAATACTCCACCCGCTCGAAACCGGCTTGCTGCATCAACTGCTTCAATTCTTCCTGCGACGGATGCACGCGGATGGATTCGGCCAGATAGCGGTAGCTGTTCTCGTCCTTGGCAATGAGCTTGCCCATCGCCGGCAGCACCTTGAATGAGTAGGTGTCATAAACGGGTTGCAGCGGTTTCCACACCTTGGAAAATTCCAGCACCAGCACGCAGCCGCCGGGGCGCAGCACCCGCAGCATTTCCTTCAGCGCCGCATCCTTGTGGGTCATGTTCCTGAGACCGAAAGCCACGCTCACGCAATCGAAATAATCAGTGGGAAAAGGCAGTTTTTCCGCATCGCACTGTGCCACCGATGCGGCCCTGCCTTCATCCAGCAGCCGGTCGCGGCCGATCGTGAGCATGGAATTGTTTATGTCGGTGAGCCAGACCTCGCCACTCGCGCCGACCTGCTCGATGAAGCGTGCGCTCAAGTCAGCGGTGCCGCCGGCAATGTCGAGCACCCGGCCACCCGCTTTGACCCCGCTGGCTTCCACGGCGAATCGTTTCCACCAGCGATGCATGCCTGCCGACATGAGATCGTTCATCAGGTTGTAGCGCTCGGCTACCGAATCGAACACCCCTGCCACCTTGCGGGCTTTTTCTGTTTCGGGAACGGTATTGAAGCCGAAATGAGTAGTTTTGGTCATGAATATTCTTTAAGGTTCACGGCTCGCGCCCGCCTGCTCTAGCCGTTGCAGGTAATGTTGCCACATTTCATCCTGATGCAGGCCGTAGTCGTAGAGCAGATCCCACGAATACAGGCCGGTGTTGTGGCCATCAGAAAAATTCAGTTGAATCGCGTAATTGCCCACCGGCTCGATGTGGTCGATATTCACGTCTTTCTTGCCGGTTTGCAGCACTTCCTGTCCGGGACTGTGTCCGCGCACTTCCGCCGAAGGCGAATAGACCCGCAGAAATTCACACGGAATCTGGAAGGTTTTGCCATCCGCAAAAGAGATTTGCAATAACCTGGATTGCCGCTGCAGTTTTATTTCAGTGGCCTTGGGAGTGTCTTTGCTCAGTCCTGCCATGGCGCCTTCAATGTATAACTACGCATGATAAACCAGCGCAGCCAAAACTAAAACCTTATCGCAGCGGGGCAGGCTGTTTCAAATCACGGCCGCCTTGATATTCATGCCTGATCCGAATAGAGTTTTTGGGGATTCGCATGGGTAAAAACATGAGCAGGGGTCGTTCCATCAAACAACAGGTTTGTCGGATGTTGACCGGTATGCTGCTGTTTTCGCAGCTGGCCGTGGCTGCCTATGCCTGTCCGGGCATACCCGCTGCTATCGATGTTCGTTATTCCGGCGGTGTATCTGCTGCTGCGCCGTCGGCGTTAATGCGCGATCACCGCCGCTTCGATTTCGGCAAAAGTCCTGGCAACTTCGCTGGGCGGAATCGCTGCCCCCAGTTGTTTTTCGATTTGCGTCGACGAAAAAATGCCGCACACCACCGGCTTGCCGTCAGCATTATTTTCTATCACCAGCGTGTGCTGCCGTCCGCTCTCGCGCAAGCTGGCGATCACATGACCGACTTTGGCATGCTCTACCGCGCCGATCGGAATCGCTTCCATCTGCTCCAGCGGGGTCATGATGTCCGCGACCAGAATCTCATTGTGCTTCACCCCCCGCTCACGTATGAAGCGTAGCGGCTTTTCGCCGAGAATATCGGATGCGGTGATGATGCCGCCGAGCGCGCGATCCTGATTCAGCACCAGCAATGAACGCACGCCGCGCAATATCATGAATGCGTTGGCCGCTTCCATGGTCACCTGCGGCTCGATTACAGCGGCATAAATCTGGCGCAGATCGGTCATCACTTCGAGGGCCGGTGATTCCAGCGTGATGGACTTGGGTGGAGCAGGACGGGAGATATGTACAGCTCCGGTGAGGCGCTGTGTGGTAAGGACGTGGTAATTGGGCATGGTGTAAACCTCCAGCGTGGGTGGATGGGATGCACTTGTAATGAAAGGATGGAAGTTTCCGACCATCCTTGTGATTGACTCTACGCGCAACAGAATGCAGGGTCAATGCAATCATAGTACATGCAATCGCAGCATGCAGAGAGTGGATCACACGGAAGTTTGCTAGAATGCATTCAGACTTTTTTATCCGGATAATCATGCGCCCGTTCCGTAAAAATATTGGTTGGAACTGTCGGCCGGCGCTGCTGGCCACGTTCAGCTTGTTTGCGCTCGGCTGCAGTGCTCCGCCCATGGCGGCGCCACTGCGTCCGGAAGTGAATGTGTTCATCGGCGAGATGGTCGAGCGGCACGGCTTCGAGCAGGCCGCACTGGCGGCGGAGTGACTTTCTGGAACAGCCATGCGGCGACGCTGCAGCAGGCGCGCAAGGAATATGGCGTTCCCGAGGAAATCGTGGCGGCAGTGATCGGGGTGGAAACCATCTATGGCGCGCAGACCGGCAAACATCGCGTGCTCGATGCGCTGGTCACGCTCGCATTCGATTACCCCCGCCGTGCCGAATTTTTCCGCGACGAACTGGAGCAATATCTGTTGCTGACGCGCGAGCAGGGCACGGATGCATTGCAACTCCGGGGCTCGTACGCGGGCGCGATCGGCATTCCGCAATTCATGCCCAGCAGCTACCGGCGTTACGCCATCGATTTCGATGGCGACGGCAAAAAGGAATTATTGCACAGCCCGGCGGATGCGATCGGCAGCGTTGCCAATTACCTCAAGGTGTTCGGCTGGGAGGCGGGACAGGCAGTGGTGGCGCGCGCGCAGATCAGCGGCGCAGGCTATCAGGAAGCGCTGGCGGCGGGCATCAAACCCGGTCTCACGCTGGCGCAAATGAGGCAGTTGGGGGTCACGCCGCAGGCGCAGGCAAGCGGCCTTGCCGACGACCGGCTGGCGGCACTGTTCGTGCTGGAAGGCAAGGACGGCCCGGAGTACTGGCTGGGTTTTAACAATTTCTATGTCATCACGCGCTACAACCGCAGCACTTATTACGCCATGTCGGTGCTGCAATTGGCCGAAGAAATTCGTGCCGCAAGAAATTCCGGCAGCGGCTTTTAAGGTTGGAGCCCCTTCAGGGGCGATGCGAAGCGGCAATAATGTTTTGGGACGTAGGAGCGCCTTCAGGCGCGAGAAAGGAAAAACTCAAAATCTTTCGCCCCTGAAGGGGCTCCTGCATTTCAAGAGAAAACATCATCGCGCCTGAAGGCGCTCCTGCCTAGGAACTGGGAAACGCCACCACGTGATCGGCTTCCAGGCGGATGCCGATTTTCTCGCCGATGGCGTGATTGTGGTGGCTGGGCACCAGCGACAGCGCGCTGGCGCCGCTCGGCAGGCTTAACGTGTAGAGAATATCGGCGCCGCGAAAAGCCTTGTGCAGCACTACTGCCTGCAGCGGGCTGGCATCATCGTGCACGATGTCATCCGGGCGCAGCAGCACGTCCACCTGACAATCCTTGCCGCACACCTGGTCATTCGGCGCGCACTGATGCGGAATGTCCGCAGTCAGAATTCCCAGTTCGATTTCCACCCGCTGCGGGTCCAGCACCTTGCCGGGCAGGAACACGCCCTGGCCGATGAAATCCGCAACGAAACGATTGGCGGGACGGTGATACAGATTGTAGGCGCTGTCCCATTGCTGAATCTCACCGCGATGCATGATGCCGATCTCGTCGGCAATAGCGAAAGCCTCGTTCTGATCGTGCGTCACCAGTATGGCGGTGGCATTCTGGCCCTTGAGGATCTCGCGCACTTCCAGGCTCAGACGTTCGCGCAGGCTCACATCCAGATTGGAGAAAGGCTCGTCCAGCAACAGCAGATCGGGCCGTGGCGCCAGTGCGCGCGCCAGCGCCACGCGCTGCTGCTGGCCGCCGGAAAGTTCATGCGGATATTTGCTGGCCGCATCGGCCAGGCCCACGGTCTGCAGCAATTCATCGACGCGCGGCGCCCGCTCGCTTTGCGGCAGGCGGTGCAGGCCGAAGCCGATATTGGCGCTGACGGTGAGATGCGGAAACAAGGCGTAATCCTGGAACACCATGCCGATGTGGCGCTGTTCCGGCGGCAGGAAAACACCGTCGCCACTCACCTTGACGCCGTTCAGCAGAATCTCGCCCGCCAATACCGGCTCGAACCCGGCAATGCAGCGCAGTACCGAGGTCTTGCCGCAGCCGCTCGGACCCAGCAGGCAGCCGATCTGGCCTTTCTCCAGCGCCAGCGACAGATCGTTCACCACCAGTTGCTGGCCGTAGGCTTGCCGGATGTTTTTCAGTTCGAGCAGCGGTTGCATCAAGGGTGCCTCTAATGATTCGCAGTATTGTGACGAAATCCGGATTATTAGATTATTTTTCCGTTTGCCGCATGAACAAAATGATCGGCACCAGCCCCGCCAGCACCAGCGCCACCGCCGGCAGCGCGGCTTGTTCCCAGGCGCCTTCCGCAGTCATTTCGAAAATCCGCACCGCCAGCGTATCCCAACCGAACGGTCGGGTCATCAGGGTGATGGGCATTTCTTTCATCACGTCGACGAACACCAGCGTGGCGGCGGTGAAGATGCCGCTTTTCAGGATCGGCAGATGCACGCGCCGCAGCATCGCCCAGCCGTTCAGGCCCAGACTCATCGCCGCTTCGTCGATGCTGCCGGTGATGCGCTGCATGGCACTGTCGATCGGGCTGTGGCTCACCGCGAGAAAGCGCGTCATGTAGGCGAGCAGCATGATCGCGAGCGTGCCCTGGATCAGCAGGCCGGTCTCGATCTGGAACAGTTGCAGCGCCATTTCCCCGAGCCAGTTGTCCAGCCCGGCCAATGGCACAAACATGCCCACCGCCAGCACCGTGCCGGGCAGGGCGTAGCCGAGAGTGGCAATGCGCACCGCATTGCGCGTGGCCGCATCGGGATGGCGCCGTGCCGCATACACCAGCAGCAGCGCCACCGTACAGGTCAGCAGTGCGGCCAGCGCGGACAGCAGCAGCGAATGCCACAGAAACTCCAGATAGCGCGCGTCGAAATCCTGCGCAAAACTGCTCGCTGCCCAGATGCCCAGTTGCCCGACCGGCAGCAGGAATGCGAAGAACAGCGTGCCCAGCGCCAGCGCGCTTGCCGCTGCGGCGTGCCAGCCGTGGAGCGTGATGCGGTCAGCGCGCGCACTCTGCTTGCTTTCGGCATAACGCATGCGCGCCCGCACCTGCTGCTCCACCACGATCAAGGCAAAGACGATCACCAGCAGCAGCGAAGCCAGTTGCGACGCGGCCGACAGCGAGAACATACCGAACCACGCTTTGTAAATGGCCGTGGTGAAAGTGTCGTAATTGAACACCGCCACCGTGCCGAAATCCGCCAGCGTTTCCATCAGCGCCAGCATCACTCCGCCCGCGATCCATGGCCGCGCCATCGGCAGCGCCACCTTGAAGAATCCCTGCGTGCGGTTAAAGCCCAGCGATTGCGCGGCTTCCAGCGAACGCTTGCCCTGCGTGAGAAAAGCGTTGCGCGCGAGCAGATAGACATACGGATAAAACGCCAGCACCATCACTGTGATCACGCCCAGCCGTCCGCGCACTTCCGGAAACCACGAATCCGGCCCCAGCCACGCGCGCAATGCAGTCTGCAGCGGGCCGGTGAAATCGAACAATCCCAGCATCACGAAGGCGGTGACATAAGCGGGCACTGCGAGCGGCAGCAACAGTGCCCAGGAAAAGAATTTGCGCCCCGGAAATTCGCACACTGCGGTGAGCCAGGCGAGGCTCACGCCCAGCAGCGCGGTGCCGCTGACCACGCCCAGCGCCAGCCAGAAAGTATTGAGCAGCAGGCCGGGCAGGGTGGTTGCGACCAGATGTTGCCAGATATCGCTGGCCGGGGCGAAAAACGAGGACAGGACGGTGCCGATCGGAATCAGCACCAGCGCGGCCACCAGAAATGGGATCAGGCGCCAGCCGGATGCGGGGCGCCGGTTCGAAGAGGGCAAGCGGGAAAAACCGCTCAGCGCATTTCCATTCTGCACCGCAACACTGAGCGTCTCATCTTTCACTCTCGCTGCCTTAGCGGTAGCCGGCCCGATCCATCAGCTTGACCGCGGCTGCCTGCAACTCACCGGCGGTGGCCACGTTCATCGGGTTCTGCTTGAAGCTGCCCCACGCGGCGACCACTTCGTCCGGCTTGATTCGGGGATTGACCGGATACTCCATGTTCACCTCGGCGTACAGGTGTTGCGCTTTTTCCATCGACAGGAATTCCAGCAGCTTGATCGCCGCCGCTTCGTTCTTGGCATATTTGGTGATGCCCGCGCCGGAAACGTTGACATGCACGCCGCTGCCGGCCTGATTGGGCCAGAAAATCGCCAGCGGCGACGCAGGATTCTTTGCCAGCAGGCGGCCGTAATAATAGGTATTGACCAACGTCACGTCGCATTTCCCGGCGGCGACGAATTCCATCGCGCGGGTATCGTCGGACAGCGGATCGGTAGCGAGATTGGCGACCCAGCCGCGCACGATCTGTTCGGCTTTGGTTTCGCCGTGCTCGGCGATCATCATCGCCACCAGCGACTGGTTGTACACCTTCTTGGAAGAGCGCAGGCACAGCCGCCCTTTCCACTTCGGCTCGGCCAGGTCCTCGTAAGTGGAGAGCTCGCCGGGTTTCACTTTCTGCGTATTGTAGACCATGGTGCGAGCACGTACTGACAACCCGAACCACTGTTTCTGCGGGTCGCGCAGGTGGGTTGGGATATTGGCATCCAGCGTCTTCGACTCCACCGGCTGCAGCAGCCCTGCGCGCGCGGCTTCCCACAGATTGCCCGCATCCACCGTGATCAGCATGTCGGCCGGGGTATTCTTGCCCTCCGCCTTGAGGCGCGCAAGCAGAGCGCCTTCATTATCGGTGACGAATTTCACCGCAATGCCGGTGTCCTTGGTGAAAACATCGAACATCGGCTTGATGAGCTGCTCGATGCGCGCGGTATAGACCACCACCTGCTCCGCATGGGCGGCAGGGGCGCCGAGCAGCGCGGCACAGCACAGCATTGCGGCAAGATAACGGCCAAAGCGAGGTGTCAGCATTTGCATTTACTCCAGAGCGAATCAACAACGAAATCAACGGCACATGACCTGATTTGATTATATACGAATGATAATAGTTATCAATAAGAATCTGGACTGGCAGGGCCGGTTGTTGCATGCAACAGGGGAATTTCAGGCCGTTAGAGCCGACCATGCTACGATGCGCACGACAGACTCAATGATGCAAAAGCGCGACAACATGCCCTTCGCTGTATTTAGAGATAATTTTTCAAGAGCGGCGTAATAACATGTTGATTTTAATATAATGATATTGCTTATTTAGAGATAACTAACATCGTCACTGTTGACGCCGGTCTAAAAATGATCAGATAAGGTTGTTTGTGCCGGTTGAATTTTGACCAGGTAATCCACGTATCCTGCTTAATTTCTAAGCAGGAGTAAACAGGGGGTGATTACCATGGTCATATATGCAAAGATCC